>NZ_MUET01000040.1:0-27215 GCF_001995685.1 Salinivibrio sp. IB282
TTCTTGATCCGCCGCGAGGTGATTGCCCCCGTGCATGTCTCTAAGAGGGATTTTTATGCCTGAAACCATTCAACCCAACGCGACGTTAGCCTTAGCTGACATTGCCGCGATGAATAAAAGCCAGCAAGCCTTGGCATTGGCAGAGGTCAATGCCAGCTTGGAAACACTCTCGGCAACTGAGCGTATCGCCTGGGCGTTAGAGCACCTTGAGGGGCAATTTGTCCTGTCGTCGAGCTTTGGGGTGCAAGCCGCGCTGATGCTGCATTTGGTCAGCCAAGTGAAATCGGACATTCCGGTGATTTTAACCGACACCGGCTATTTGTTTGCGGAAACCTATCGGTTTATCGATACCCTCACCACACGGTTGAATTTAGACTTACGGGTATATCGCGCCGCACTCAGCCCTGCTTGGCAAGAAGCGCGTTATGGGCAGCTGTGGGAGCAAGGCGTGGAGGGGATCACCCAATACAATCAAATCAACAAAGTTGAGCCAATGAAGCGTGCGCTGCGAGAGCTAAACGCCGGCACCTGGTTTTCTGGGCTCCGCCGAGGTCAATCTGACTCGCGTGCCAATTTGCCGATACTCAGTGTCCAGCATGAGGTGTTTAAGTTCTTGCCCGTGATTGATTGGTCGAACCAACAGGTCGATGACTACCTGCGCGAGCATGACTTGCCTTATCATCCATTGCGCGAAAAAGGCTATGTGTCGGTGGGGGATGTCCATACCACCCAGCGGTTAGAGCCGGGTATGCGTGAAGAGCAAACGCGGTTTTTTGGTCTCAAACGCGAGTGCGGCTTGCATGAGGACGACTTAAATGATGGTTCGGGGATATAGCCTCGTCGAGAATAGCTTCGTCGGGAATAGCCCCGCCGAGAAAGAATGTAACCAACCCGCGGTCTTTAAACAGTGTCACCCTTGTGGTGGCATTTTTTTGTTCAATTTCACTGAGTTTGTCTACCCTTTAACTGAGTAACTCATCATCCGTGACGTGTTTTGTGCTATACATAGCGGGTAAAGCTAGGAGGCAGTGAATAAGAGCCTAATACTTTTATTCGCAACGTGTCACGGAAGCACCATTTATGTGACCAATAGTGAAGCTTATGAACAAAAAATTATCTTTAGTCGCGCTTGCCGTCGCCGGTGTCGTTGCCATTGGCGCCCCGGCGGTTATTGACTATACATCAGCAGCTCCCTCCACGTCTGATACTAACCAGCGTTATATGGGGCACGGCAACGGCTGGCTGGAAGTGAACACGGCCACTTTTGCTAACAATATTCAACGTGTTCAACAGCAAGTCAGTGAAGGGACGAAAATCTGTGCCGTCATGAAAGCGGATGCCTATGGCAATGGCATTGCAGGCTTATTGCCCACCGTGATTGCAAGTGGTATCGACTGTGTTGGTATTGCCAGTAATGAAGAAGCTCGGACGTTGCGCGAAGGCGGCTTTACTGGCGAGATCATGCGTGTACGGACCGCGACCTTGCAGGAAATGGAAAGTGCATTAACATTGAACATGCAAGAGCTCATTGGCTCAGCAGAGCAAGCCGAGCAAATGCGGCAACTTGCCGACAAACATGATATGACCATTCCGGTCCATATGGCCTTTAATGCCGGTGGTATGGGGCGTAATGGTATTGAGATGAACGAGGAATCTGGCAAACAAGTTGCGGTGGATATCGCTACTGACCCACGCTTTAACGTCGTCGGTATCATGACTCACTTTCCTAACTATGAAGCGGAGTATGTTCGTAGCAAGTTAGGACAGTTTACTGCGAACAGCGAATGGCTAATAGAGGAAGCTGGGCTTCAACGTGAAGACGTATTGCTGCACGCGGCGAACTCTTTTGTGACACTGAATGTTCCTGAAGGCCATCTTGATATGGTTCGTCCGGGTGGCGCCTTGTATGGCGATCAGCCCACTAACCGTGAACTGCCACCGATCATGAGCTTTAAAACTAAAGTGGCCTCTGTGCATCACTTGCCTGAAGGCAGCACCGTGGGGTATGACAGTACCTATACGCTAAAGCGTGATTCGGTGTTGGCGAACCTGCCGGTGGGGTATTCGGATGGTGTGCCACGTAAAATGGGCAACAACGCTGATGTCTTGATTCAAGGTCACCGAGCCCCCGTGGTCGGTGTTTCATCCATGAACACCATTATGGTCGATATTACCGAGATTGCGGATCAAGTGATGCCAAACGATGAAGTGGTGCTCTTTGGTCAGCAAGGGGAGGAGACCATTGGCGCTGAAGAGTATGAATCGAGTGCGGATGTGATCTTCCCTGAGATATACAGCTGGTGGGGCGCGGTCAACCCACGTGAATACGTGCAGTAATCAGTACAAAAAAAGCGATGCCGATTGGCATCGCTTTGCTTGTTATTCAAGCGCTGATCCGTTTTACAGGATATCAAGCAACTCTACTTCAAATACTAATGCAGCAAATGGTGGGATTGCTGCGCCAGCGCCACGCTCGCCGTAGGCCAGATCTTGTGGTACATACAGCTTCCACTTAGAGCCAACCGGCATCATTTGCAGGGCTTCAACCCAACCTTTAATCACACCTGTTACAGGGAACTCAACCGGCTCGCCACGCGTGACTGAGCTATCAAATACGCTGCCATCAACCAATTGACCGTGATAGTGAACACGCACCTGCTTATCGCTGGTTGGGATCTCACCGTCACCTTGTACCAGCACCTCGTACTGCAAACCTGACTCTGTCACAGTCACTTCTTCACGCTTGGCATTATCAGCTAAGAAGGCATCGCCTTCTGCCGCTTGTGCTTTTGCAGCCTCTTGACGAACTTCTTCCGCTTTTGTGTGAAGCTCACGCAATGCGTTATTGATGTCGTCAATTTCAATCTCTGGCATTTGGCCAGCTAGCGCGGTGCTGATGCCTTTTGCAATCGCATCAACGTGCAAGCCTTCTAGGCCGCTACCGGCAAGCTGTTGACCCATTTGTAGGCCGATGCCATAGCTCGCCTTCTGCTCGACAGTTTCCAGTTGTACGTCAGACATAACGTCTCTCTTTTTTGCGTCAATAAAGTGTGAAAGGATAACAGGTGATGGTTTCGTGGGTAAACTTTTGTGCCAATAAGGCGTCCAAGATGAGGACAAAACAACAAAACATGCGCGGAGTGGCAATGAAGTTAACAGCAATGCGTTCACACTGGAACAAACTGCGTGCTGGATGGCGAGAGAAACTTAACGCGAAGTGGACAAACCGGCCCCACTTGAACCATGGTCTACCTGGTTTGGAGCCGTTAAAACAGGTTTGGCACCGTCTTCCTGTGTTACATCGACGCCTATTGATAGTGCTGATCCCGATTGTATTGGTGTTGGCTATGCTTCCCAGCCCCTCGCCCAAAGCCCCCTCGCCGCAAACTCGTCAACCCGTCGCCCTGAATACGGGGACGAATGCGTCGTCTGCGTCGCAAGATGATTCGTCCGTCGCGGCGTCAACCGCTGAACCTGCGACTCAACAAGCTGAAAAAACAGAAAATAGCCCTTGGGTGAGCCATCAAATTGAGCCCGGTGACACGCTGGCCAAAGTCTTTCGTCGCTACGATTTAGCGTTAACCGATCTGTATGCGATTGCTAATATTGAAGGTGAGGGAAAGCCGATTAGTCGCATCCAGCCAGGGCAGTGGATTCGCTTTAAACGTACACAGAGTGGTGCATTAGATATTCTGCAAATCGAAACCGAGAAAGGTCAATCCGCACTGTATTTTCGCCTTTCTGATGGCGGTTTTGCCCGTCAACGTTAGTGTTTTTTAATCACCACTTCATATTAACCTATTGATTAGGAGTGGTTTTTCCCTATTTCTTTCTCCGTCTTGTTATTAAGCTCGCTGCAGCACGATTTTTAAGCTACTTTTTATAAATCAGTCAATAAGGCTGTAACGCTACATCATTGAGGCGGAAAAGGGACTAGCGGCTGTTTGTCATGCAGGCATTCGCGCCGCTTTGTAGGACAGACACGCAAGCCGCCTCAACATGGATGTCTAGGCATTAACACGCTAATCACTAATTTGTTGAGGACTCGCTTTTCCATGTTGAAAAATCTATCTATTGGTAAAAAGTTTACCGCGGCTTTTTCCCTCATTGGTATTGCTGTCGCGATCTTTGGGTTTTACATTTTTACCCAAGTCAGCGGCATGCGCGATAATATGCTGAACTTTACTGACGACACCCTACCCGCTGTACTTGAGATCGAACGACTTAATGAAGAAATTGTTCGTATCCGTCAAGACCAGTACGCGGTCCTCACTTTTAATGATCCGGCCGAGCGGGTTGAGATCTTGGGCGAAATCGATGTGATGGAGCGTGATTTCAGCGCTGACTTGGACGCGTATCAACAGACGCTTTGGTATGATGACGAGAAAGCTATCTTTTCTCGGATTAAGGACAGCTGGGACAAGTATAATCAAGAGCTTGCACAGTTTGATCAGCGCGTTGAAGCCGGGCAGTTGACTGCCGCGCAAAAGGTGTTAGCCAATTCGTTTCGCACTTTTGGTCAGTTAGATTCGTCAATCAAAGAAATGTCTGAGTTGATGCAAGGTTTTATCGGTAAAAACCGCACTTCTATGCTGAACCAGGTCTCTACCGTGAGTATGACCATTATTGGCGTACTGCTTGCGGTGATCGCCTTTATGATTGTGGTGGCAGTGGTGTTTACTCGTGCGATCATCAATCCGTTGCGTTTAGTGATGGAGCAGTCTTCTGCGATTGCCAAAGGTGATTTGAGCTATCAATTGGATCGCGGCCAGATTGGTAATGACGAAATGGGTCAATTGGCAGATTCGAGCATCGCCATGCAAGATAGTTTGCGCACCCTGATTGAAGAAGTGATTGCCGCGGTAACCCAATTGAGCAGTGCAGTCGAAGAGGTCAGTGCCGTATCGAGCCAAACCTCAAGCGGGATGCAAAGTCAGCAACATGAAGTATCACAAGTGGCGACCGCGATGGCACAAATGAAGGCAACCGTTGCCGACGTGGCGCAGAATACCGAAAGCTCATCCACCGCCGCCAACGAAGCGAGTGAGTGAGCTCGATCAGCAGTCGAAACAAATCAACATGGTGGTGGATGTGATTCGTGATATTGCCGAGCAAACCAACTTACTGGCGTTGAACGCGGCGATTGAAGCAGCGCGTGCCGGTGAATCGGGTCGTGGCTTTGCGGTGGTGGCCGATGAAGTGCGTACTTTAGCGGGCCGTACCCAAGACTCAACGGGCGAAATTACCACCATCATCGAAAAACTGCAGCAACACGCCACGCAAGCGCGCAATGCCACCACGCAAAGCTGTGAGAGCATTGAGCAATGCGTAGCGCAGGGCGACCAGGCTCAACAGCTGGTGCGTGGGATTGAAACCTCGGTTGAAAACATCGCTGATATGGGCATGCAAATTGCCAGTGCCTGTGGCGAGCAAGATTCGGTAGCGGATGAGCTAAGCCGTAACATTGAGCGCATCAATGATTCGTCACAAGAAGTCGCTGGCGGTGCTGATCAAACCGCACAAGCCTGTAGCGAGCTCAGCCAGTTGGCGCAATCACTGCAAACGACCATGCAGCGCTTCCGTCTAACCAAATAGGTTATACCGCCAATAGATGAAAACAAAATCCCGCTGATTCAGCGGGATTTTTTGCTTTAAACGGCGGATGCGTCACTTACCGATAAACGCATATCAATATGGGGGATCCCATCTTCTAAGTAGGCGTCGGAAAACGCCGAAAAGCCATGGGTTTGATAAAACCGCTGTAAATGTGTTTGTGCGCCAATCTCAATATCATCATGTGGCCAATGTTGCTGGCAAGCCTGAATCGCGTGGCGAACCAATTGATGCCCCCATTGACCGTTTCGGTGAGCGGGCGCAACGATCACACGGCCAATGCTGGCGCCTGAGTAACTTGCACCTGGTGCCAGCACACGGGCATAAGCCGCCAGCTCGCCATTCAGCCAGCCCATTAAATGCAGCGTCTCTGGCGCGGTGTCGAGCGCATCAAGCTCTGGGTAGGCACAGGCTTGTTCCACTACAAACACATCTACCCGTAATTTCATCAGTGTGAATAAGGTGCGCGTATCAAGCGCGTCAAATGTCACGATTTGCCAATCCATACCAAAACTCCAAAGGGGAAAGTAAAAAAATACCGCAGACAGGCTGCGGTATTCAAAAGCTATTTAGTGGGTGTCGTTAACCAGCTACTGACGAGGCTGGCTTAAATCAACATGATAAACGCCAAATCCCACTTCATCAGTGCCTTGGCGGCGCATTGACCATTGGCCTTTTTGCTCGATAAATTGCGCCGCTTTCTCGCTCGGTGAGGTTTCAAAGCTGACCACAGCGTCGCCTTCGATAGGCGCGATGGACCAGTTGTTATCCGCACTCACTGTGACTTGGCCTTCTTCTTGACTCACACGGCTGATGTAGTTGGCGACCACGGTACGGTTTTCATCCGGCGCGGCAAAGGCGATATGGTCACTGCCGGTGCCTGGGAACTTACCACTATAGGCACGGTAATTGTTGGTCGCTATCAGGAAGGTTTGCTCAGGGTCAACCGGCTCACCTTGATAGGTCAGATTGATGATTCGCGACGCGTCTGAATTGACCTCATTGCAATCACCGTCGTAGCGGGCAGGCTTGGTGATATCAATCTGATACTCGACACCGTCAATGACATCAAAGTTATAGGTGCGGAATCCATCCCAGTTCACCAGTGACTGGGGCTGCTCTGTGTTGGGATCGATTTGGTTAAACTGGCCGGCACTGCACTCTAGCCATTGGGTAAGCTCGGCACCAGAGACTTTCAGTGCCACCAAGGTATTCGGGTACAGATAAAGATCGGCGGCGTTACGGAACGTCAGTTGGCCCGCCTCCACTTCGGTAAAGTTGCTCGGATCGTTTTTGCGACCACCGGCTTTAAAAGGCGCGGCGGCAGACAGCACCGGCAGATCGGCTAAGTCAGGGTCCCCTTGAATCATGCGCTCGACATAGTCTTGCTGTGCGAGGTTAACGATTTGTACGGTCGGATCGTCTTGAAGCAGGGCCAAGTAGGAATACATCACATCATTAGCTTGACCAATTGGCTGATTGACGAAATCTTGTGTGGCTTTATGGTCTGACTCCACAGCCTTAAGCAAAGCTTCATCGGCCTCGACTAAGGCCTTGTTATTCGCTTGATCAAAAATTGGACGCGCCTGAGCCTGGCTGCCTGTGACTTGCCATTGACCATCGACTTGCTCGAGCGCCAGATCTATCACGCCGACATGGCTGCCCCAGCGGCCGGCCATCACACTGGCCACACCATTGATCGTGCCTTTATCGATATCCGCACCGGGAATGTTGGCGAAGTCTTCTCCAGGGAAGACGGCATGTGAATGACCAAAGGCAATGGCATCAATGCCGTCGACATCCGTGAGGTAATACACAGAATCTTCTGCCATCGCTTTATAAGGCGCTTGTGAAATACCTGAGTGAGGAATAGCCACGACCACATCGGCCCCTTTGGCTTTCATTTCCGGCACTAACTTTTCTGCGGTTTGTTTAATGTCTTTGGCGATCACCTTTCCTTCGAGATTGGCTTTATCCCAAGTCATTATCTGTGGCGGGACAAAGCCGATGTAACCGACTTTGATGGTGTGGCTATCACCGTCTTCATCTTTGAGTTGGTATTCTTTAATTAAATACGGGTCAAAGTAGTGCTCGCCGCTATCGGCATCAAACACGTTGGCGTTGATATACGGGAAGTTAGCGTCGTTGATTGACTCTTTTAAAAAGGCCAAGCCATAGTTGAATTCATGGTTACCGATGTTTCCCACTTCATAATTGAGCAAGTTCATCGCTTTGTACACTGGGTGCACTTCGCCAGGTTGGATGCCTTTGCTCGCCATGTAATCGCCCATTGGACTGCCTTGGATCAGGTCACCGTTATCGACCAATAGCGCGTTTTGTGCTTCATCGCGAGCTTGTTTGACCACGGTCGCGGCGCGGACCAAGCCGATTTTTTGTGACGGCTTGTTTTTGTAGTAGTCGTAATCCATCACATTAGTATGAATATCGGTGGTTTCAATCACACGCAAGTTGATGGTATCGGCAAAGGCACTGCCAGATGCGGCAAACAGACCGGCAACCACCGCGGTGGCGACAGCAGAAGGGAGCAAACGCATAACAGGATCTCCAAGTGAAAAGTGTGCGTTAGTTATCAAGCAATTGAATTATGCCGTTTATCATTCATATGAAGCTGTGCGCTTGATCGGCTTTATCGAACCGTTGCAGGGCCCTGAGGCGGCAATTGAGCGCTTTGCGATCGCAGTCATTGTTTGATTGACCCGATGCCTTATCCATTCCACTACTCCTAAAGCACTAAAAAGAATAAAAAATGAATTTATAGAATTTCAGGTAATAGTTGTGGGGCGATATAGTGGCGGTATTGTCATCAAGGAAATGCGCGATCATGGATTATCTTCCTCTTTTTGCTCAGCTCAAACACCGTCCTTGCCTCGTGGTGGGCGGTGGCGAAGTGGCATGGCGAAAAACCCGCATGCTACTCAAAGTCGGGGCGGCGGTCACCTTAGTGGCCCCTGAGGTCGACCGTGAAATTGAAGAGGCGCAAGCGCAAGGAAAGTTGACGGTGTTGCGCGAGGCGTTTCGTCCCGAACACCTGGATGGAAACATGCTGGCAATTGCGGCGACCGATAATGCCTTAGTCAACGAGCTGGTCTCCACGGCCGCTGACAGCCGCAATATTTTGGTCAATGTCGTCGATGACACCCCTAAATGTAGCTTTATTGTCCCTTCTTTAGTGGATCGCTCCCCCATTATCATTGCTATCTCGTCGGGCGGTAAAGCGCCGGTATTGGCACGGATGCTACGTGAAAAAATTGAAACCTTGGTCCCCCAACATATCGGCAAAATGGCAGCGATGGCGGGCGCGTTTCGCGACAAACTGAAAGCACGCATTCCGACCTTAACGGGGCGGCGTAAATTCTGGGAAGCCGCTTTTAGTGGCCGGTTTGCTGATTTAGTCGCGGCGGGCAAACACCAGCAAGCCGAGCAGGCGCTTGAACAGCTCAGTGGACAAATCACCACCCAAGGCGAAGTGGCCTTGATTGGCGCCGGGCCAGGGGATCCTGGGTTATTGACCTTGCGTGCGTTGCAATTGATGCAGCAAGCCGATGTGGTGTTATACGACTACTTAGTCGCTGAACCGATTATGGAGCTGTGCCGCCGAGATGCGGAGCTGATTTGTGTGGGCAAACGGGCGAGCTACCACAGTGTTAGCCAAGACGACATTAATCGTCTATTGGTCGAGCATGCCCAAGCCGGAAAACGGGTGGTGCGCTTAAAAGGGGGCGATCCGTTCATGTTTGGCCGTGGTGGTGAGGAATTACAAACCCTTGCCAACGCCGGTGTCTCGTTTCAAGTGGTGCCTGGTATCACCGCCGCTGCAGGGGCAACAGCGTATGCCGGTATTCCGCTCACCCATCGCGATCACGCCCAGACCGCACTGTTCATTACCGGTCATTTGAAAAAAGAACAAGACACGCTGGAATGGGCCACCTTGGCACGCGCGCAGCAAACCTTGGTGATCTACATGGGGCTAATGAAGTCGGCCCACATTCAAAGCCAGCTTTTGGCTCATGGCCGTTCACCGGACACTCCTGTGGCGGTGATTGAAAACGGTACCCGCCCAGAGCAAAAAGTCTTTACCGGTCAACTCAACAACTTACCGTCGCTGGCTGAGCAAGCGGCGTCGCCAGCCCTAATCGTAGTGGGCGAAGTCGCGGCCCTCGCCGGTCAGCTGACTTGGTTTGGTGATAATAATGTGGCAACCGATGCTGATCCCACGCAAGCGCCAACCGCCGTGGTTAACTTCGCTTAAAGGATAATGAAGATGGACGCAAAAACACTGACTCACCTCCAACAGTTGGAAGCCGAGAGCATTCATATACTGCGGGAAGTCGCAGCGGAGTTTGATAACCCCGTGATGCTGTATTCAATTGGTAAAGATTCGTCGGTGATGCTGCATTTAGCACGCAAAGCCTTTTACCCCGGTAAGATCCCGTTTCCGCTGTTGCATGTCGATACCGATTGGAAGTTTCGCGACATGATTACCTTTCGCGATCGCACCGCTAAAGAGCTGGGGCTAGATCTGATTGTGCACAAAAATCCAGAAGGAATAGCACAGGGGATTAATCCTTTTGATCACGGCTCCGACAAGCACACCGACATCATGAAAACCCAAGCGCTGAAGCAGGCGCTGGATCAACATAAGTTTGATGCGGCGTTTGGCGGTGCGCGTCGAGATGAAGAAAAATCCCGCGCCAAAGAGCGCGTCTATTCGTTTCGCGATAAGAACCACCGCTGGGATCCGAAAAATCAACGGCCAGAGCTGTGGCGCAACTACAACGGCCAAGTGAACCCGGGCGAGAGCATTCGTGTGTTTCCGCTCTCTAACTGGACCGAGCTCGATATCTGGCAATACATCTATCTGGAAAATATCGATATTGTCCCGCTTTACTTGGCGGCTGAACACCCGGTGGTGGAGCGTGAGGGCACCTTGTACATGGTCGATGATGCGCGGATGCCGATTGGACCCGAAGAAACCGTGATGCATAAATCGGTACGTTTCCGCACGCTGGGCTGCTACCCGCTCACCGGGGCGATTGAATCTACCGCGACCACCTTGCCAGAGATCATCGAAGAGATGTTGGTCGCTACCTCAAGTGAACGCCAAGGGCGGGCGATCGACCACGATCAGTCCGGATCCATGGAGCGCAAAAAGCGTCAGGGTTATTTCTAAGGAGCAGTCATGAATCCAGCAATTCAACAACAGGTGGCCGATCTGGGTATTGAGGGTTATCTGCAACAGCACCAACACAAAAGTTTATTGCGCTTTTTGACCTGTGGCTCGGTCGATGACGGTAAATCGACCTTGATTGGCCGCTTGCTGCACGACTCGCAACAGATCTATGAAGATCAGCTGGCTGCTGTCCATGCCGATAGCCAGCGTGTCGGTACCACGGGGGAGAAACCGGATCTGGCGCTACTGGTAGACGGCCTGCAAGCCGAGCGCGAGCAGGGGATCACCATTGATGTGGCGTACCGGTATTTCTCCACCGCCAAGCGTAAGTTTATTATCGCTGATACCCCAGGCCATGAGCAGTACACCCGTAATATGGCCACCGGCGCGTCGACCTGTGATGTAGCGGTGATCTTAATCGACGCCCGTCACGGCATCTTGGATCAGACTCGTCGCCACTCGTATATCGCTAACTTGCTGGGTATTCAGCATTTTGTGGTAGCGGTAAACAAGATGGACTTGGTGGCATATAGCCAAGCTCGGTTTGATGAAATTCAACAGCAATATCTGGCGTTTGCCGATCAGCTCAATCCCGGCTTGTCAGTGTCTATGGTGCCCTTGTCGGCACTGGAAGGCGACAACGTGGTCAATGCCAGTGACGCGATGGCGTGGTATCAAGGCGAGCCGCTACTCAGCCAGCTAGAAGCCATCGACATTGAAAAATCGCGCGGGACGGGCGCGTTCCGTTTTCCGGTGCAGTATGTCAATCGACCGGATCTGAACTTCCGTGGCTACGCAGGTACCCTTGCCAGTGGCGAGTTGCATGTGGGCGATGAGGTTAAGGTACTCCCTTCTGGGCTTACCGCGAAGATCGCGCGCATCGTCACCTTTGACGGTGATCGTGAATTTGCCTTTAGCGGTCAAGCGGTCACCCTCACTTTAGATAGAGAAATTGATATCTCGCGTGGCGATCTCTTGGTGCGAGCGGATGATGACGTGGCGGTGGGTCAACGATTTGACGCCGACGTGGTGTGGATGACGCAAACCCCACTGGCACCGGGGCGCGAATACGATATTCAGTTGGCCAGCAAGAAAACCTCAGCGCAGGTTGAGGCGCTGTCGTATGGGGTCGATGTTAATACGCTTAACACTCATGACGCAGACACCTTGCCGCTCAATGGCATTGGTCGTTGCACCTTGACCCTAAGCGAAGCGGTGCCGCTGGATACCTATCACGACAGTCCGAATACCGGTGGCTTTATCCTGATTGATCGTCTCATCAATGTGACGGTCGGCGCGGGGATGATTCGTCATGTCGCTGAGACGCAGCCGCAAACCACCTCGTCGTTCTCAGCGTTTGAGCTTGAATTAAACCAGCTTATCCGCAAGCACTTTCCGCATTGGCAAGCGCGGGATCTTGGTCAGCTGGGATAGATAATACCTGAGTGTTAATAAGCCCTATATCGGGCTAGCCACATCATTCGCTAGCCCGATACGAGGCCTCATCAAGGCAATGATAAGAGAATAGGTGAATCGTGATAACACACGTATTTTGGCATGGCGGACGGAGAGACTATTTATGACGCAATCTTTTATATCGTCTTCCGATCCCAACGTGATCTGGCATGCACATAGTGTTGATCAAGCAACGCGCAGTGAACAAAAGCAGCAGCAGCCCGTGGTGCTTTGGTTTACTGGCTTGTCTGGCTCGGGAAAATCGACCATTGCTGGCGCGCTAGAGGCGGCCTTGGTAGCCGAAGGGCACCATACCTATTTGATGGATGGCGATAATATTCGCCATGGCCTATGTCGCGATCTGGGTTTTTCCGATCAGGACAGAGCCGAGAACATTCGCCGAATTGGCGAGGTGGCTAAGTTGATGACCGATGCTGGTCTGATTGTCCTCAGTGCTTTTATCTCACCATTCCGCGCGGAGCGAGAGATGGTGCGTGAGCGTTTGCCTGAGGGGCAGTTTATCGAAGTCTTTGTCGATACGCCGCTGGCGGTGTGCGAGCAGCGCGATCCAAAAGGGCTGTACAAAAAAGCGCGTGCTGGCGAGATCCCAGCGTTTACCGGCATATCGTCAGATTATGAACCACCGCACGCACCGGCGATTCATTTAACTGGCGGTCAGCGTGTTGCTGAGCATGTGGCGGTCTGCCTTGATGTGTTGCGCGATCGGGGAGTGCTGCGCACCTAAAGGTATCACGCATGGGTGTTGACGGTATCGCCAATGTCGCTGTGCATCTCAAAGCCTTCGGCGAGCAACGCACAAATGGCGTGGTGGTAGTCGGGATGCACGCGTTTGCCGACCAGTTTAGCCAGCTCGTGGCCGGTGGGACTAAAGCGGTAATAATACAGGCGCATCCCTTTGTGGAGCGGAGTGAGCATGTACTGGGTGTCTTGCAGTGTAAATGGCATGGCAGGATGCATCTCAATGATCCCAGATTCAAGCTCGGTGCGCAGGATCAGCCCTAAATCCATCAGTAACATCAAGTCGGTATAAGAAAGCTGGTAATGCCCTAGCGAGAGTTTGTGTGGCGGCTCTGGGCGCAGCAGTTGCACCAAGCCTTGACGACGACGAAAACCGGTGACTAGCTTTTTGGTGCTGTCTTGACCAAAGGTGCTGGACAATGCACAGGCGCGTTGCAGTGCTTGCGCTTCGCGCTGGGTCATAGTCTCGAGAATGGTCAGGGCTTTAATTGAGGTGCTGCCAGGGCGGAGCATTTCTTGTTTGAGAATCTTCGCCCACAACTGCTGCATTGCATGGCCGTGAATATTGCGGGCTAAATCGAAAAAACGAACCAGCCAATCTGGGTCCGGGGTCTGAGCGGTTTCGCTATGACACTGGTCGTAAGTCAGAGCAATGATGGCTTCGAGGTTAGCCTGCTGCTTTTGCATCACATGACGCTGGCGGGTGGCACTGCGATGCGCGAGATCTTCCTGCTCAACCTCCTGCAGGCGCGCATCGACATAATATTCACTGGCAATGGCTTTTAGCCGCCCTTTACTGCCACGCAGATCTGCGTCTTCTTTATTCTTGTGATCCTGATGTTGTCGTTTATCGGGGTGGACGTCGACGACCTCGGGTTTGTCTTGCTCTGCCATGCGATTCTCACACTGATTGTCAGCAAATTTAGTGCTGGCAAATATGTTAATTAAAGATTAAATTTGTTAACATTATGGGCGTTAACAATCAAGTATAGGGATGCGTGTGCGCAAGCAAAAACTCAACCCCATCAATCTGCTACTGATTGCCGTGTACATTGGCGCACTGGCGATCTTGTCTCATTATATTGTCTGACAACATCGGGTGCGCCGATCAGGCTCACTGATTGATAGGGACTTATCCGTCGTCGTAGTCCGTTAAGTCGGTGCCTTGTAGCACATAACCCACCTCTGCCAAGTCATGGCTCACATGTTCGGTTTTCAGCGTGCCTTCGACATAGACCACATCCCATAACTGTTGAATCGGCGCGCCGCCGGCAAACTTTACATAAACAATTTGATTGGGTGGCGGGGGTGGAACATGAATACAGGCGCCAAGAAAGGGCACCAGTAGGAATTCCGTTACCACTTTATCGTCGCCTTCCAGTGGGATCACGAAGCCAGGGATTTTGACTTGGCTGTTGTTGAGCTCTGGGCGAACAGAGCCGACCAGGCTTTGTGGATTCTCACTGTCGTGGCTGATTTCCGGCATCCCGCGACTATCAAATTGAGCACGTTCATGCTCAGGCACCAAATCAATCCAATCCAGCGTGAGTGGTTCGCTATTTGCCCAAGCCTGAGAGCCAAAAAGACTGCTAAGCAAGGCGATAAGTCCGAGCATTATCCGTTTTTTCATCTGTTATACCTTAATTGTCATGCCATCAGCGAGCGCCTGTCGATAGGCGCGCCAAGCCGGGATCAAGCCCACGATAAAGCCAGCGACCAACACACCGGCCATCAGTGATAGCTCATAAGAAGACGGCCAGTCGAGTGGCAAGAACAAGCCAAATTCACTGAGAATATAAGGCTGCGCCAGCGCGAGTCCACCATAAAGCAGGAGCACGCCAAAGACGATCCCCGCGAGWGTGATCGCGACCGCCTCACTGACCAGAAGCAAAATAATATGCAAAGGGCGTGCGCCCATCGCACGTAAGATTGCCATTTCGCGTCGACGTTCGTTCAAGCTGGTGAGCAGGCTTGAGAGCATGCCCAACAGCCCCGCGACGGCCACAAAGCCAGAGATCACCAGCAGGGCTTGTTCGCCAACCCGCATCATGCCCCACAGCTCGTGCAAGGCAATGCCGGGCATGATGGCGGTTAACGGTTCGCGTGGATAGGTGTTGATCCAACGCTGGACAGCGAAGGTTTTGATTTTGCTGTTCAAGCCCACCATCACCGCGGTCAGCTGTTCCGGCTGTAGCTCGCGTTGCTGCGCTTGCGCTTGGGTCAGGCCTTGGCCGAGTCGCGCGCCACTTTCCCAGCCGACATGAATCGCTTCGATGGCCTCGAGCGACACATGCACGCTACGGTCGACGGGAGTGCCTGTGGGGGCCAAGATCCCGGTGACCGTAAAGGGCAGGTTGTCATGCTGATTAAAGCCTTTGTCGGCCAGTCCATGGGCAATGACCAGACTATCGCCCATCTTGTATCCCAGCTCTTTCGCCACTTGGGCACCAATCACGGTATCAAACAAGCCGGAAAATGGGCCGCCTTGGCGAAAGGCCAGTGGTTGTTTTTGACCATATTGGTAATGATCAAAGTAATCATTGGTGGTACCAACCACCCGAAAGCCACGGTGAGAGTCCCCCAGTGAAATGGGGATGGTCCAACTCACATCCGGATGCTCACCAAGGCGCTGGTAACTGTCCCAGCCGATATTGTTGGTGGCGTTACCAATTCGAAACACGGAATAGAGCAGCAAATTAATGGAGCCGGAACGGGCGCCCACAATTAAATCGGTGTTGGAAATGGTGTTGGCAAAGCTGGCCTTCGCTTGCGTGCGCACCTTTTCGACGCCGAGTAACAGCACCACGGCGATGGTGACGGTCAGCAAAGAAAGCAATGCGGTGGCGCGGCGATTTTTCAGGCTTTTCCCTGCGAGTCCCAATAGCGAAATCATTGCTGATCCTCCTTGCAACGCATGGCGCTATTCAGCATGGTGCGATTAAGCGCGGGAAGCGAAACATCGCGGTCAAACAAGGGCGCTAATTGACTGTCATGGCTGACAAACAATAAGCTGCTGTTGGCTTCTCGGCAGCGGTCTTGCAGCAACTGAATAAAGGTGTTGCGGGTGTCAGCGTCGAGCGCAGAAGTCGGCTCGTCAGCGATAATTAACGCCGGCGCACCAATCAGCGCCCGCGCCGCCGCGACCCGTTGTTGCTGGCCGATACTCAGCGCAGTGACTGGCTGATGGTAGCAGCTAGCCGGTAAGCCTAATCGATCGAGTAAGGTGCCGGCTTCTTGGTGCGGGGAGTAGTGAAGTGCTTGACGTCGCGCGTGAGAAAAGCGCAGCGGCACAGTGACATTATCAAGCACAGATAAGTACGGCAGCAGGTTAAATTGCTGAAAAATATAACCAATATGGTTGGCGCGAAACTGATCCCGCTGGCGATCATTCAGTTCTGTCAGCGCTTGGTGATTGACTGCCAACACACCCGATTGTGGGGTATGAATACCTGCAATCAGGCTCAGTAGCGTGGATTTCCCGCTGCCACTGGGGCCTTTTAAAAATACATGCTCGCCCTCACCGACCGCAAAGCTATCGATGTCTAAGATCGGCTGCGACTGATCTGGCCACGTAAAACGCAGTTGTTCGATGGTAATCATGCCTGACAGGGGCGCTTAACGCGCCCCGCCTCCTTTTCCCTACCACTGGATGTGCGACTTGGCACGATTCAAGGTATCTACCCAGACCTTATCATTAGTAAAGGCCTGAATTTTCATGGTTTCTGTGTTGGGAAACAGGCTAAACCAATCCGTTTTCAATTCGGTGAAGGCTTGTGGGTTTTGGCAAACGAATTGATAGTTCGCGGATAAGGTATTGTGGTTACCGTGATCATGTCCATGATGCTCGTCGTGGCCGTGATGTTCGTCGTGGTCATGGTGCTCGTCATGGCCATGGTGCTCGTCGTGGTCATGGTGCTCGTCATGGCCGCGATGCTCGTCGTGGTCATGGTGCTCGTCATGACCGTGGTGTTCATCGTGACCATGATGCTCCTCATGGCCGTGATGCTCATCGTAGTCGTTAAAACTGCTGGTGACTTTGGTCTCGGCGAGCTGGCAATTCGCCGCTTCGGCAAGTTGGAAGCGTTTCCCGCCATCACGCAGTAATGCATAGGCATCTTCGAGCGTTTGCTGATCGGCGGCATTTTTCGGGTGGTGCTCAAACCCAACCACATCATGGCCGGGCGCGGTCAGCTCAATCAGCACACGCTCACCGTCTTGGGCGAGGCTAGCGGCCACTTCACCGTGCACGTGGGCGTCAAACGATTGGTAATTGGCTTCTTCGGCGAGTGCCGACGTCGCAGCCATCGTAACGGCCATGGCGATAATGCTGGGTAAAAAACGTGTTTTCATTGTGTTCTCCTAGTGAATAAATGGGTTAAATCATGAGGGAATTTATTCGACTAGGTGGATCGCGAGCTGAAAAGGCAATGGCGGTGTGGTAAGCACGTGGTGGCTTTGAAAGGGTAACAATTGCGTTGACCGCATAGGTGGGCACAGGTGCTGAGACCGCATAAGCTAAGAGGGCTGGAGGCACCAAATGGCAGGCGCTGCAGTGCTCACTATGATGCGTTGGGGTGAAGGTATCGAGGTGATGCTCCCCCCAAAGCCCAGCTTGGCTGAGCATCAAAACAAATAGCAGATGGACGATCAATCGCCGAGACATGCCAACTTCCGTGCCACATAAGTAATGTGATAACATAACAATTATCATCATCAACGCCAAGTGTTGAATGACAGCGCGGGCTGTCCCCGCGCGTGGTTGTTATCGGTTGACTAATTGGGTGACCAAGCTGACGACTTGATTCACTTCGTCGGCACTTAATTTGCCTTCTTTGACAAAGCGTACCGAGCCTTGGTCATCCAATACGGCAATTAACGAGCTTTCTTCTTTTAGGCGCCATGCCTCTGCGACATTGCCGTTTTCGTCGAGCACAATCGATGACCAGCTAAACTCACGTTTACTGTCTTCGGCTGATGATTTGACAAAGCCACCGGTGCCCCACATGGCATCATCTTGGTTAATGATGGTGGTGGTTTGGTAGCGAGCATCGTCAAAGTCTGCGGCGGTGATGGCTTCCATCAAGGGTGCATTCATTTCCTTGGCACTGCTGCGTCCGGCGATGGCCTGGATCACGCGTACTTTGCCCGGCAATTGTTCGGTTTGCCAAGTTTGATAAACGATATCGTCGCCATCCAGCGTCAATTCGCCGTGCTCGGCGACCTTGGCTGGCGGTAAGGGTGCACCATTTTGGAGCGTGTGCGCCATACTCGTGCCGGAGAATAACGCAAAGGTGAGAGCAAGTAGGGTGGTTTTTTTCATTATTGATCATCCATGTTTGTGGGTACTATTTGGCATCAGGTGCCAAGTTATCTATGGTTACGTCACACGGTGATTTGTGCCAAGTATCTAGGGTGATTCCGTGCGCAAGATCGGACTTTTCTGTGTCGATCGAACTTGTGCCGCAAAACGTATTTCTCTAAAGCGGGAACTTCTGTTCGCAAGCAGGCTCTAATGCTGTGATTGCCATCTTATTGAGATGGCACTTTGCTTGCTTAGCTTTTTACGCGGAGATTGCCAGATAATATTTGGCGCTCCAAGGTGGCAATATCATACGGTCATCGTGACGGTGAAAGAAATGAATTGCCGTTTCGGTCTGCTTAGATAGACTTTGAGAACAAGAAAGGGATCCTTATGCTTCGCATCTTTCGTCAATATCGACCAACCCAGATTGCGCGGTATGTGAAACGATTTTTTAAGGGCCGACTCTACATCGAAGGTGTAGGCGCGTTTGAGTTTGATGGTGGCCGTTTACTGCCGCCGGGGCACAGTGACAAACGAGCGTTATCGGTAATGRCTGAGGTGAATAAAGAAATTAAAGCCATGGCCATTACTGCATAAACATCGCCACACTGAAAAAACACGTCCAAGCGGACGTGTTTTTTTATGCCTCGCCATTGAGCAAAGGCTTATTGCGGTGGGAAACAAACCCCTGTGCCACCCAGGCCGCAGTAGCCTTGCGGATTTTTGTGCAAGTACTGCTGGTGGTCAGTTTCCGCGAAGTAGTACGCGCCGGCCGGTGCGATCTCGGTGGTCACCGCATCTGGCTTGCCGGCGTCTCTCAATGCCGCTTGATAAGTGGCCAGGCTCGCTTCGACACTGGCTTGATCCGCGGGATCACAATAGTAAATCGCGGAGCGATACTGCGAGCCGATGTCATTGCCTTGACGCATACCTTGGGTCGGGTCGTGGTTTTCCCAGAATACCGCCAGTAGGGTGTCTAAACTCACTACGGACGGGTCAAAAATCACGTTAACCACTTCGGCATGGCCGGTTTGTCCTGTGCAGACGTCTTGATAGCGCGGATGTTGGGTAACACCGCCACTGTATCCCACCGATGTCATCACCACACCCGGCTGTTGCCACCACTTTCGCTCGGCCCCCCAAAAACAGCCCATACCAAAAATGACCTGTTTTTGACCAGACGCTGGCATGGCCGTGATAGGCTGATTAAATACCGCGTGCGGTTCGGCTGGAATAATCGGATCGGGTCGATCCGCTATCGCATTGTCAGGTTGGGTAAAGGAAGATTGCATCGACATAGGCATCCTTTGACTGCTGTGATGAAAAAGCGCAATGCGTGCTGCTATGCGCGTTAATGGTTGGCATTCAGGCATGGATCCCGCACCTTATGAACAACATGGTGCTGGCCTCCTGCCCCGCTCAACACGTAATATGGCAAGATATCATCAATTTAGCCGGGCGACACCCGGGTAATGGATCTCACTGCATGAATATACGGTTATTCCCCCTATTCGCGATCGCTATCAGCTTGATGTCTAGTATGGCTCGTGCGGATGCCGACATAGATATTGAAGGGCTAGATGGCATTGCACAAGATAACGTCGAGACCTATCTTGCGGCGATTGCCCCAGAAGAGCGGGATGGCTCCTACCGATTTATTGCTCGCGTCGAAAAAGATGTGCGCAAAGCGCTGCAAGCGGTGGGGTTTTATCAACCCAAGATTGCCACTCACATGGACGGTGATGCCACGCTTAACGTCAAGGTTGACCCCGGTGAGCCTGTGCGCTTGGCGCAAGTGGATGTGGTGTTTAGCGGTGAAGCGGGCATGGATGACGATTTTCATGCTCTCAAGGCTGACGGGCCGCAGCCGGGCGCGAGGCTCAATCACAATGATTACGAGACGCTAAAAAGCCAGATTCAAAGCTTGGCGGTGAAAAAGGGATACTTTGATGGTCGCTTTACGCAAACGCGATTAGAGGTCGCGCCTGATCGTCAGCAGGCCTTTATTCGGCTTCACTTTGTCAGTGGCAAGCGTTATCACTTTGGTGCGATTCGCTACCAAGGCGCGCAAATTCAGTTGCAGCGTCTCGACACCCTACGTGATTTTTCCCCGGGTGAGCCGTATCGTGTGTCGGTACTGGGAGAGTTTAACCAAGCGCTCGCGAATACCGGTTGGTTCTCCAGTGCCTTGGTGCAAGCGGACATGGAGCAAGCGGAAGATAATGAAGTCCCCATCAAGGTGACCTTGACCCCGGAAGCGCGCAATAAGTTTGAAACCGGTGTCGGGTATTCCACTGACATTGGTCCACGGTTCAAGTTTAACTGGCGCAAGCCTTGGTATAACTCGCGCGGCCACAGTATCACCACATCACTCGCGATTTCTGAACCTGAGCAGACGTTGACCTCGACCTACAAGGTCCCTTTGGAGGATGTTTCCCGCGAGTATTATCAAGTGCAGTTAGGGTTACAAAACACCGAACAACGCGACACCTCCAGCCTTGAGGTGTCGACGTCGGTTTCTAGACATTGGCTGTATGATACCGGCTGGCAACGCAGTGTCTCGTTACGCTGGCTTTATGAAGACTACACCCAAGGGCAAGATGAAGATAGCGTCAGCGTGGTGCTGCCTGGGATCAATTTCACTCGCACGCGTGCACGCGGTGGATTAATGCCGCATTGGGGAGACAAGCAATCGATTACATTGGAAGCGGCCGATCCGGTTTGGCTGTCCGATATTAGTTTGGTGCGCTTGCAAGGGCGGAGTGCGTGGATTCGTAGCCTGAACAAAAACCATCGCGGTTTGTTACGCGTCGATGGTGGCGCTCTGATTTCTGAACAGTTTAGTGAGGCGCCGCCATCGTTACGCTTTTTCGCCGGGGGCGATAACAGTATTCGCGGTTATGGCTACGAGACCGTTTCTCCGCGTGACGAAAGCGGTCAGCTGAGCGGTGCGCGCTATATGTTGACCGGGACGCTAGAGTATCAATATCGCCTTGGCGGCAATTGGTGGTGGGCGCTATTTGCCGATGGCGGTGACGCGTGGACCAGTCGTTTATCGTGGAAGCGTGCGGCTGGTACCGGTATTCGCTGGTCATCGCCGGTCGGCCCGATTCGCCTTGATGTCGCACATGGTTTTGATAATGACGATGATGATTTTCGTATACACCTTACGCTAGGGCCTGAGTTATGAGTCGTTGGTTAGTCAGGCTAACGTTTATTGCGTTAATCAGTATTTTTTCTTTGGTGGGGTTGGTAGCGGCCGCACTTTTTACACCTGTGGGCTTGCAGTTTGGGCTGTGGGGCGCGCAGAAAGCGCTACCTGCGCTATCAGTCGATGAGGCCGACGGCAGTCTACTCACCGGCTTTGTGCTGCAAGGGGTGCGCTATGATGATACGCAGCTGCAACTGAATGCCGAGCAGCTAAAGCTTGTAATCCAAGGTAAGTGCTTACTGACGCCTGCGCTTTGTATTGATCAATTGGCCGCCGAGGGGGTCACGCTTGATATTGATTTGCCGGCGAGTGAGGAGGATGCATCCTCGCAAGACGTATCCACGCCGGCTATCCAAGCGCCGTTGCCTATTCATATCAATGCCTTTGCCTTTAAGGATGTGGCGATTCAGGTTGCCGAGCAGTCGGTGAGTTGGCATCAACTGCAAGGGGGCGTGCATTTTGTTAGCGACACCTTAACCCTATCGCCGACCGATTGGCAGCAGCTGGTGGTGAGCCTACCGAGCGACACTGAGCCTCAAGAAAATACCGACCAAGCAGTCGGCAAACCGGATAGCGCGGTGGCAAGCCCGTCATGGCATTATCCGGGGCTGGAACTACCCACGGCGGCGCTGCCGCTGTCTATCGAGGTGGAACAGCTCCATCTACAAGATACGCGGATTGAAGCGGGCACAGTGCAAACACTTTCATCGTTATCCCTGGCGGGCAGTGTTCAAGACAGCACCGTGACGATTGATAACGTTTCGGTGGCTGCTCCCCAAGGCACGGCAAACCTTGCGGGTGATATCATACTTAAAGGTGAGTACCCACTAACCTTGCAAACTCAATTGACCACCGACCTCGCTCCGCTTCAAGGCCAAGCTTTATCCCTGTCGGCCTCAGGAAGTCTTGCCGCGCTTAAGCTAAACGCGAGCGCGCGCGGCCCGGTGACGGCGACGCTGGAAGGAGAAGCAAACCTGCTGGCGGCAAACTTACCTTTTGCCGTGCAACTGGAGAGCAAAGCATTGGCGTGGCCGTTGACGGGGGAAGCGATCGCGGCATTACGCGAGCTACAATTTCACGCCGATGGTGACTTGTCTGACTATCAGCTCGGCTTACAAACCGGCGTCGATGGCCCTGACGTGCCGACCACCCAGGTGAATTTGACCGGCCAAGGTAGCCTAACGGCGTTGACTCTCTCGCAGCTGGAGGCTAACACACTGGGGGGCAAGGTGGCCGGGCGTGCCAGCGTGGATTGGTCCAGCGTGCCTTTTTGGCAAGCTGAGTTAGGGTTTGCCAACATTCAACCTCAGCAGCAATGGCCGGAGGTTACGGGGGATTTAACCGGTGCAATCAGCCATCGTGGCCGCTTAACCGCCCAAGGCGGGTGGGAGGTGTCTGTGCCCACGTTGGTGGTGCATGGGGCGTTGCAAAAACTGCCACTGGCAGTTGCAGGCGCCCTTAATGCGCATGACCGGGATGGCGATGGCCAGCCGAGCGTGTCGACATCGGGACTGACCCTGTCGCACGGCCCCAACCAAGTCACGGCACAAGGGCAAGTGCGTGATGAGTGGCAAATGGGACTGTCGGTCGATATTGCCGACTTATCACAATCCTTGCCGATGTTCACTGGCGTGATCCGCGGCGATGCAACGCTGAGCGGGCCGTTTGCTCATCCAGATGCCAAGCTCGCACTCCAAGCCAAGCAGCTGCGTTGGCAAGATGTGCGCATTAATCAGCTGACTTTAGACGGCAATCTTGCCTTGAAAGACAGCTTGGGTGGCGATCTGACGGTATCAGTATTAGGCGGGCGCTATCAAACCGTGCGCTTAGATAACCTCGATTTATCCGTGCGCGGTGATGAAGGCGAGCATCAGCTGGATTTGCGMTGGCAAGGTGCCCCGGCGTCTGGCGCGCTGCGTATTGAAGGCGCACTGGCGCGAGAGACAGGCTGGCAAGGGAGGTTGTTTGATACATCGGTGAACGTGGACGATCTTGGCGACATTGTGCAGCAAAGCGCAGCACCGATTGCGTTTAGTTTCGCTGATATGCAAACCGAGGTTGGCGAACATTGTTGGCAGTGGCAATCAACGTCTTTGTGCTTATCGCAACCGGCGACAATCGGCGAGCAAGGTGATGTCGTCGCTAAAATTGAAGGCTTTGAAGCGGCGCAAATCGCGGCCTTCTTACCGCCGGAATGGCAGCTCAATACACGTGCCAATGCCGCGATTCACGCACGCTGGCACCCTGACGCCTCACCGGATGTACAGGCCTCGATTGATATCGCGGATGGCGATCTGCGCCAGCAGGCTGATACGCCGCTGGTGATTGGCTGGCAACATGCCAATCTCAATACGCGTTGGCATCAGGATAAATTGCAAGGCGCGCTGGCGCTGACATTGTCCGAAGGGGGGACCCTGGCCTCGGCCTTTACTTTGAACGATTTGTTGGCGCCAAGCCGATCTTTGACGGGGGAGGTGACGGTCAATGATGTTCAACTGGCCAAGCTCGAACCTTTGCTGGGTAGCGATCAACAAGCGGACATTAATGGTGAAGTGAATGCTAACTTACGGGTCGAGGGTCCGCTGACCTTACCTGATGTATATGGTGGACTGACCGTTGAGGCATTGCGAGTCAAAGGCTTGGCGTCACCTGTTGATGTGAACGATGGGCAGTTAGCGCTCACGTTGGATGGCAAGCAGGGCAAGGTGGAAGGCAAGCTGGTGACACCGGATGGCGTGCTGGCACTGAACGGCGATGGGCAATGGCCCAGTATGGACGACTGGCGCTTTGGCTTAAACGTGGCGGGGGACACCTTACGCGTCAATGTGCCGCCAATGGTGCGGCTGGATGTCGCACCTGACCTCACGGTATCGGCAACGCCACATGATATGACGATTCGGGGCGACATTCGTGTGCCATGGGGGCGGATTGAAGTCGAGAACCTGCCCGAGTCTGCCATCACGTTGTCGGACGATACGGTCCTGCTGAAAGAGAACTATGTGCCAGAGGATATTGAGCAAAGTGAATCCGTGCCCTTTAACTTACAGACTGATGTGCAACTCGTACTGGGGGAAGATGTACAGTTAGCGGCGTTTGGACTGAAATCTCGTTTGTCAGGCGAGCTTAATATTAAAAACAATCAGCAAGGCGCCTTGATCGTGGGGAATGTGAGCTTGCTTGATGGTACTTATCGCTCGTTTGGCCAAGACTTGCTGATTAAAAAGGGCGAGATCTTATTCAATGGCCCCGCTGATCAGCCTTACTTGCAAGTGGAAGCGATTCGAAACCCTGAACGTATTGAAGGAGATGTGACGGCAGGGATCCGCTTAACCGGGCCCGCTGATGACCCGGTGGCGACTGTATTTATGGACCCGGCTGGCTCGCAGGCCAATGCCCTGTCCTATTTGTTACGTGGCCGCGCGCTTGATGCTGGTGCCGGTGATGCCAATATGACCTCGATGCTGATTGGTTTGGGCTTAGCGCAAAGTGGCAAGTTGGTCGGGGAGATTGGTCAGGCGTTTGGGGTTGAGGATCTGACTCTCGATACCTCAGGCGCGGGCGATGAGCAAAAAGTGGAAGTATCCGGTTATATCTTGCCCGATTTAGAGGTGAAATACGGCGTGGGGATCTTCGATGCAATTGGTGTGTTCACGGTGCGCTATCGACTGATGCAAGACCTTTATCTGGAAGCGGTGTCTGGTGTCGATCAGGCAGTGGATCTGCTCTATCAGTTTGAGGTCAAATAGAGACAAAAAAGCCCGCGAAGGCTCGCGGGCAGTGTTTCATTGAAGCGGCTGATTACTGTTTTGCGCGCTCAAATGAAGACAGGATTTCGTCTTTTGCCGCTTGGGCATCTTCCCAACCGTCAACTTTTACCCACTTGCCGGCTTCTAGCTCTTTATAGCGCTCGAAGAAGTGCGTGATTTGTGCTTTCAGCAGCTCAGGCAGGTCGTTCACGTCTTTCACGTGATCATACTCTTTGGTGAGCTTGCTGTGCGGTACCGCGATCACTTTGGCATCTTCACCTGACTCATCGGTCATTTTCAGCACGCCAACAGGGCGGCAGCGGATCACTGAGCCTGGCACTAATGGGAATGGGGTTGGAACCAGTACGTCAACAGGGTCACCATCCAAAGACAAGGTGTGGTTCACATAGCCATAGTTACATGGGTAGAACATAGGCGTTGCCATGAAACGGTCAACGAAAACGGCGCCGCTATCTTTATCGACTTCATATTTAATCGGATCGGCGTTGGCTGGGATCTCAATCACCACATAAATATCTTCAGGCAGCTCTTTGCCCGCAGGGACCTGGTTCAGGCTCATGGGATGTCCTTTTGTTTAATGAAAAAGTGTGTGCCAATTATAACCGCCAAGCGTGAAAATAACAGAGGCGACCGTATTGGCCGCCTCTTTATCATGGAAGACTGGCGTTAGGTGTCTATTTTGCGCCTATTCGTCGTCATGATCCGGATAAGTGTCGAGGTATTCTTCGACCTTATCGACCATATTGCTTGAGCCAACAAAGAAAGGCACGCGTTGATGAAGTTCATTCGGCGCGATGTCCATGATGCGCTGGGTGCCATCGGTAGCTTTGCCGCCGGCTTGCTCAATAATAAAGGCCATGGGGTTGCACTCATACAGTAAGCGTAGCTTGCCATTGGGGTAGGCCAGCGTGCTGGGGTACAGGTAAATACCACCTTTGAGCAGGTTGCGATGAAAGTCGGCGACTAAGGAGCCAATATAACGCGACGTATAAGGGCGTTTCTCCTGTGGGACGTTTTCTTGGCAGTATTTGATATATTTTTTGACGCCTTGTGGGAATTTGATGTAGTTCCCTTCGTTAATCGAGTAGATGTTCCCGTCTTGAGGGATGGTCATGTTTTCATGCGACAAGCAGAACAGCCCGAGGGACGGGTCGTAGGTAAAACCATGTACACCATCACCCGTGGTGTAAACCAACATGGTGGATGAGCCGTAAATGATATAGCCGGCGGCGACTTGGCGGTGACCGGGTTGAAGGAAGTCTTCTTCGGTGGGCGGTGTTCCTACCGGTGACACGCGGTGATAGATGGAGAAAATGGTGCCAACAGACACATTAACATCAATGTTAGAGGAGCCATCCAGTGGGTCGATGAGCACCACGTACTTGGCATTACGGTTAAGCTGTTTGTTAAAAATAACCGCGTCATCTTCTTCTTCACTGGCGACGCCACACACTTGGTCGCGCGCTTCCATCGCGGCTTTAAATTTCTCGTTGGCATAAACGTCGAGTTTTTGCTGCTCTTCACCTTGCGCGTTTTCCGTGCCAATCGCGCCAGCAATGTCGACCAAGCCGGCTTTGTTGATTTCACGGTTAACAATTTTGGCGGCCAGACGAATGGAGGCGAGAAGAGAAGATAAATCACCGCTGGCATGCGGAAACGCGTGTTGCTTCTCAACAATGTACTCGCCGAGGGTCTTAATGTCGGGCATTCTCAATCCTTAATGATGATGAACTGTCTTTCTTGTGCAATCGGATACATGGGCAGTGAGCTGCCTCTTGGAATCGCCGCTATTCTAGCTTTCGTGACTTTTTAATCGTACTGAAGAAATGAATCAGGCCAGGGAAGTGTGATCGCGACATAAAAACCATGTCAGATGCGCGCAAGCGATAAGACCCAAGCGTTAATCCAAGGCATAAT
>NZ_MUET01000041.1:0-26757 GCF_001995685.1 Salinivibrio sp. IB282
AATAATACGCGCAGTCATCTTTCCTCTCATTCTTATGTTTTCTCACTGGCGATAAATGTTATAATATAACAATTCTAATTCACAATGCTTTTTTCACTATGACTGACTCGCTAGTCTCGCTCGATGCGGTGACGGTGACCTTCAATGGCCGCCATGTGCTGGACAAGGTTTCAATGCAACTAAAGCGTGGGCAAATTACCACGCTAATTGGCCCCAATGGCGCAGGAAAATCAACGCTTGTTAAAGCACTGATCGGTTTAGTTAAGCCGAGCGCTGGCAAAGTACAGATAGCCCGAGACGTAAAAATCGGTTATGTGCCTCAGAAGTTGCAGTTGAATCAAACCCTGCCACTCACGGTTGATCGCTTTATTCGTCTCGGCACACGCTATACCAATGCGCAGATTAGCCACGCGCTACAAACAGTCAATGCCGAATCCTTGCAATATGCGAATATGCATACTCTCTCTGGCGGTGAAACCCAACGCGTGCTGCTCGCCCGCGCGATTTTAAAGCACCCTGATGTGCTCGTATTAGATGAACCAGTACAAGGGGTTGATGTCAGTGGTCAGTTGGAGATGTATAGCCTGATTAGCCAGTTGCGCGATAGCCTTGGGTGCGCAGTACTCATGGTCTCACATGACTTGCATTTAGTCATGGCCAAAACCGATGAAGTGATTTGTTTGCAGCATCATGTCTGCTGCTCCGGTGAGCCCGATGCTATCTCGCAGCACCCTTCTTATGTGGCAATGTTTGGTCGCCAAACCAGTGAGCAACTTGCGCTCTACCACCACCATCATCATCATAAACATGATCTTGCAGGGCAACCTGTAAACTGCGAACACCAAGAGCATCATCATGATTGAGTTCTTACTTGCCCCTATCATGGGCGGCTTATTGATCGCCGCCATAGCCGGCCCTTTGGGCTCATTTGTGGTCTGGCGGCGGATGGCCTACTTTGGCGATACCCTCGCTCACGCCTCACTGCTCGGGTTAGCGTTAGGCTTTTTGCTACAAATCGACTTAAACCTCGCACTCGTGATCACCTGTTTACTCTTAGCGGTTTTATTGGTGGGACTACAGCGCCAACATCTGGTCTCTACTGATACCTTGCTCGGTATATTGGCTCACAGTGCCCTGTCACTGGGGCTGGTCTCGGTGAGTTTTTTAGACAATATGCGCGTCGATCTCATGGCTTATTTGTTTGGCGACCTGTTGGCGGTCTCGTTTGCTGATCTTACATGGTTAGCGATCGGAGCCTGCCTAACACTGGGTGTGTTGGCCTATTACTGGGAGCAACTGCTATCGATGACCGTCAGCGAAGAGCTTGCCAAGGTAGAAGGTATTGCGGTAGAAAAGCTGCGGCTGTTATTGATGCTACTGATTGGTTTGGTCATTGCGCTGGCAATGAAATTTGTCGGGGCATTGATTATTACCTCTATGCTAATCATTCCCGCGGCAACGGCACGGCGCATCGCGTCAACCCCAGAGCAAATGGCCTCGTTTGCTAGTCTCATTGGGATGGCTGCGGTGATGCTAGGCATGGCAGGCTCTTGGTTTTATGACACGCCTGCAGGCCCGTCTGTGGTGGTGGCAGCAGCCAGTGTCTTTATGTTGGCTCAACTACTACCCAGTCGTTCAAACTCATAACAACAAAGTTGATTGCATAACAAAGCCGCTCATCAGAGCGGCTTTAATTGATGCGATTACCTTGGCTGGCTTACCAGCTTGTTTTTTCGCGCAATGCTTTACCAATATCAGCCAGGCTTTTAACCGTCGTAACGCCCGCTGCTTCTAGGGCAGCAAATTTATCGTCTGCGGTTCCTTTACCACCAGAAATAATTGCTCCCGCATGACCCATGCGCTTACCTGGAGGTGCCGTTACCCCAGCAATATAAGCCACAACGGGCTTGGTCACATTGGCTTTAATGTAAGCCGCCGCTTCCTCTTCTGCTGTCCCGCCAATCTCACCGATCATCACGATCGCCTCGGTCGCCGGATCCTTTTCAAACATTTCCAAAATGTCGATAAAGTTTGAGCCCGGGATAGGGTCCCCACCAATGCCAACACAGGTAGACTGGCCAAAGCCTTCGTCAGTGGTTTGTTTGACGGCTTCATAGGTCAATGTGCCTGAGCGTGACACAATACCCACTTTGCCAGACTGATGAATGTGGCCTGGCATAATGCCGATCTTAGACTCATCCGGGGTGATCACACCTGGACAGTTAGGGCCAATCATCCGCACGCCTGCTTGATCTAGCTTCACTTTTACTTCCAGCATATCCAGCGTTGGGATACCTTCGGTAATACATACAATCAGCTCGATACCGGCATCGATCGCTTCTAGGATCGCGTCTTTACAGAAAGGGGCAGGGACATAAATCACTGATGCGGTCGCACCTGTCGCCTCGACCGCATCGGCCACCGTGTTAAACACAGGCAAACCTAGGTGCGTCGTACCGCCTTTACCCGGTGATACACCGCCGACCATTTGTGTTCCATACTCAATCGCTTGCTCTGAATGAAACGTACCTTGTCCACCTGTAAAACCTTGGCAGATCACTTTGGTATCTTTATTAATCAGCACTGACATTGTTATTTATCCTCCGCGGCAGCAACGACTTTTTGAGCGGCTTCGGTTAGCGATGTTGCCGCAATGATATTCAAACCACTATCGGCCAGTTTCTTGGCACCGACATCAGCATTATTTCCCTCGAGGCGAACCACCACAGGAACTTTAACGCCAACTTCTTCGACCGCACCAATGATGCCATCTGCGATAAGATCGCAGCGCACAATACCGCCGAAGATATTCACCAAGACAGCCTTGACGTTGCTGTCAGACAGAATGATTTTAAACGCTTCTGTTACGCGCTCTTTGGTCGCGCCACCGCCCACATCGAGGAAGTTAGCTGGGCTGCCACCGTGTAAATTAACAATGTCCATGGTGCCCATGGCCAAGCCCGCGCCGTTAACCATGCAGCCAATATTGCCGTCGAGCGCAACATAGTTAAGCTCCCACTGTGCGGCGTGGGCCTCTCGCTCATCATCTTGGCTCGGGTCGTGCATTGCACGTACCTTTGGCTGGCGATAAACAGCGTTGCTATCAATGGCCAATTTCGCATCCAAGCAGTGCAAGTTACCTTGGTCAGTAATAACCAGAGGGTTAACCTCAACCAATGCGATATCTTTATCCAAAAATAGCTGGCCGATACCCACAAAGATTTTGGTAAACTGCTTAATTTGTTCACCTTCTAGGCCCAATTTAAACGCCAGTTGACGGCCCTGGTATGGCTGAGGACCCACGAGCGGATCGATCGATGCTTTATGGATTAGCTCAGGGGTTTCTTCCGCCACCTTCTCGATTTCAACACCGCCTTCAGTCGATGCCATAAAGACAACACGACGAGAGCCGCGATCGACAACCGCACCCAGATAAAGCTCTTTGGCAATATCAGTGCATGACTCAACCAAAATTTTGCTTACGGGTTGACCGTTTTCGTCGGTTTGAAAGGTCACCAGGTTTTTACCTAGCCATTGTTGCGCAAATTCGCGGATTTCTTCTTTGGAGTTGGCCAGTTTTACGCCACCCGCTTTACCACGGCCACCGGCGTGGACTTGGCACTTTACTACCCATTTGTTTCCGCCAATTTTATCGGCTGCTTCGGCAGCTTCTTGTGGAGTATCGCAAGCATAGCCCTCTGAAACTGGTAGACCATATTCAGCGAACAGCTGCTTTGACTGATATTCGTGCAGATTCATGATGTTCTATCCGTGTTAGTGTCCATTATTGTGTCTTTTTGCTTTCCAAGTGAGGGGACCTCCGTCCCCTCAAAATGACGCCCCCGCCAACACGGGGAAACGCCATTAAACGTCCAGAAGCAGACGTGTTGGGTCTTCTAGAAGTTCTTTGATGGTCACCAAGAAGCCTACCGATTCACGACCGTCAATCAAACGGTGATCATAAGAAAGCGCGAGGTACATCATCGGCAAGATTTCGACCTTGCCATCCACCGCCATCGGGCGGTCTTGGATCTTGTGCATGCCAAGAATGGCTGCTTGAGGAGGGTTAATGATCGGCGTTGACATTAATGAGCCAAACACACCGCCATTAGTGAGGGTGAAGTTACCGCCTGTCAGTTCATCAACGGTGAGCTTGCCATCACGGCCTTTAATCGCCAAATCGCGGATGCCCTTTTCAATATCCGCAAAGCCCAGYTTGTCGCAATCGCGCAGCACTGGTGTGACCAAGCCACGTGGTGTGGATACCGCCATGCTGACATCAAAATAGTTATGATAAACGATATCATCACCATCGATGGACGCGTTGACTTCTGGGTAACGCTTCAAGGCCTCTACCACCGCTTTAACATAGAAAGACATAAAGCCGAGGCGAATATCGTGACGCTCTTCGAAGCTGTCACGGTATTGCTTACGCAGGTCCATGATTGGCTTCATGTTCACTTCGTTGAACGTGGTGAGCATCGCGGTACTGTTTTTCGCTTCTAACAAGCGCTCAGCGACACGCTTACGCAGACGCGTCATTGGCACACGCTTCTCGCCGCGTTCCGCCACAGGTGGCACGTCTTGGCTTTGTGCTTTTTGCTCACCCTGCTCTGGCTGGCTCTTAAGGTGTGCTTCAACATCTTCTCGCGTAATGCGTCCACCCACGCCTGTGCCTTTCACTGCGTCTGCTGAGAGATCATGCTCCGCGAGCAAACGACGTACCGCGGGACTTAACGCGTCGTTCGTCTCCTCCTCAAGAGAAGCCGTATGGCGCTTGTCAGGTGAAGACTCTGATTGTGCAGGAACGTCTTTGGTTGGCTCACCTGCGACGGCACCTTCTTTGATCTTAGCGATGGCCTGTTTCGCTAATACGGTTGACCCTTCATCTTCAATGATGGACTCCAACACCCCATCAGCAGGGGCAGGCACTTCCAGCACGACCTTATCTGTTTCAATATCAACCAGTACTTCGTCACGGGTTACCGAGTCACCTGGCTGTTTGTGCCATGTGGCAATGGTTGCGTCAGCCACAGATTCGGGTAAATCGGGAACCAGAATGTCGATTGTCATATCGTATTTATCCTTAATGTTCTAGTTCTTACTTTAGGGTCAGAGCGTCTTGAACTAACGCTTTTTGTTGTTTCTGGTGTACAGACATATAACCTACCGCAGGTGATGCCGATGCCGAGCGTCCGGCATAGGTTAACGTAGCATCTTTGGGTAAGGCTGCACGGAAGTTGTGCTGGCTGCTGTACCACGCCCCTTGGTTTTGTGGCTCTTCTTGACACCATACAAAGTCTTTCGCATTGCTATAAGACGCAATCGCATTTTTTACCGCTTCTAGAGGGAATGGATAAAGCTGCTCAATACGGATAATGGCAACATCATCAATCTCTTGCTCTCGGCGTGCTTGTAGCAAATCATAATAGACTTTGCCCGAGCACATCACCACGCGTTTCACTTTGCTTGGCTCAAGGTCATCCATCTCGCCAATGGCAGGCATGAAGTCACCCTCGGTCAGATCTTCCAAGTTAGACACACACAGTGGGTGACGTAACAGCGATTTGGGTGACATCACGATCAAAGGACGACGCATGGGGCGCACCACTTGCCGACGCAACATATGGTAGACCTGCGCGGGGCTCGATGGCACAACGACTTGCATGTTTTGCTCAGCACACAGTTGCAAGTAACGCTCCAAACGTGCTGACGAGTGCTCAGGCCCCTGCCCTTCATAGCCATGAGGAAGCAGCATGGTCAGGCCACACATACGGCGCCATTTTTGTTCACCAGAGCTGATGAACTGGTCAATCACTACTTGCGCACCATTGCCGAAATCACCAAACTGCGCTTCCCACACGGTTAAACCGCCTGGCTCTGCCGTTGCGTAACCGTACTCAAATGCCAGTACCGCTTCTTCCGATAACACGGAATCGAAGATCTCGAATGGCCCTTGTTTGTCATGGATATTCGCAAGTGGCAAATACGTGCTGCCATCTTCTTGATTATGAAGCACCGCATGACGATGGAAGAAGGTACCGCGGCCTGAGTCTTGACCCGTAATCCGGATACGTTTGCCGTCATCAACCAAGGTGGCATAAGCAAGGGTCTCAGCCATCCCCCAATCAACCATCTTTTCGCCTTCTACCATCGCTTTGCGATCTTTGTAGAGCTTGGCAACACGGCTATGGAGCTTATGACTGTCTGGCAGTTGGCAAATACGATGGCCCAGCTCTTTCAGGCGCTTAACATCGAACTTATTGGCCCACTCTACCGTCCAATCGTGGCCTAGATAAGGCGTCCAGTCGACAGAATGCAACACCATGGGTCGCCACTCTTTCACTACGCATTCACCACTGTCGAGAAGATCACGATACTCATTGATCATCTCCGTGGCTTTTTCGAGGTTAGCGACACCTTGTTGATCCAATACATCAGCATACAGCTTACGCGGAGTGGGATGCTTTTTGATCTTTTGGTACATCATCGGCTGAGTTGCATTGGGCTCATCCGCTTCGTTGTGGCCGTGGCGACGGTAACAAACCAAATCAATGACCACATCACGCTTAAACTCATTGCGAAAATCGAGTGCCAAGCGCGAGACAAAAGCCACCGCTTCGGGATCGTCGGCATTGACGTGGAAAATAGGCGCCTGCACCATCTTAGCGATATCTGTACAGTATTGCGTCGAGCGTGAATCAGCCGGATTCGACGTGGTAAACCCAATTTGGTTATTGACCACGATGCGCACGGTGCCGCCAACTTGGAAGCCTCGCGCTTGCGACATGTTGAAGGTCTCTTGTACCACCCCTTGCCCAGCAATAGACGCATCACCGTGGATAGTGATCGGGAGGACACTCGACCCAGTATTGTCTTCTAATCGGTCTTGACGAGCACGCACAGACCCCATCACCACTGGATTGACAATTTCAAGGTGTGAAGGGTTAAACGCCAAGGCAAGGTGCACATCACCGCCCGGTGTCGCGAAGTCAGATGAAAAGCCCTGGTGATACTTCACATCGCCCGTGCCCCAGGTATCGTCTTGCTTACCCGCGAACTCGTCGAACAACTCAGAGGGTTTTTTGCCTAGCACATTCACCAGCACGTTGAGACGGCCACGGTGAGCCATACCGACCACGACTTCTCGTGCGCCTTCGCTACCTGCGTGGCGAATCAGCTCTTTCAGCATCGGGATCAGCGAATCACCGCCCTCAAGAGAGAACCGCTTAGCGCCGGGGAATTTGGCCCCCAGATAACGTTCGAGGCCTTCAGCTGCGGTAAGCTCTTCCAAAAAAGTCAGTTTCTCTTGCTCGGTAAACTGCGGCTGTCCAACCACAGACTCCAGGCGACCTTGGATCCAGCGCTTTTCTTCGGTATCGGTAATGTGCATGTATTCTGCACCGATCGACCCACAATAGGTCTTTTCAAGTGCATCATACAGCTCACCCAATTGCATATTGTCTTTACCAATCGCAAATGAGCCGACGTTGAAGGTTTCGTTGAAGTCCTGCTCATTAAGAGAGTGAAAAGCAGGCGACAGATCGGGTACAGGTTTACGTTTCCATAGTCCGAGAGGATCTAGGCTGGCCTGTTGGTGGCCGCGGAAACGGAAAGCATTAATCAGTTGGAGAACTTTAACTTGTTTCGCGTCTACGTCTGGATCATTGACTGAAGCACTTGCACGCGATGTATCGGTAGCTAAGCGTCGAAAGTAATCACGAACACGAGAGTGGGGTTGTTCTACCGCGGTGTCACTCACCACTGGTAGCTGGTCGAAGACCGCTCTCCATTCTTGATCAACTAACTCCGGGTCACTGAGGTACATTTCGTAGAGATCTTCTACGTACGTTGCATTGGCGCCAGCCAAATGAGAAGACTCTATCCAAGCCTTCATCACGCCATTTTGCATTGTTATCCCTTAACCACTAGTTATTTATCCAAACACCGGTCTGAGGCCGGGTTACCTGTTATTAAGCCCCGTCCAAGGACGGGGCATTTTTTATCTACGTTATTGGTTGTGCGTTTTAAACGCCGCGCTGAATCAGCATAGACTTGATATGCCCAATTGCCTTCGTTGGGTTCAGCCCCTTCGGACATACACTGACACAGTTCATGATCCCGTGGCAACGGAAGACACTAAAAGCGTCGTCTAGATCAGATAACCGCTCTTCGGTTGCTGTATCACGGCTATCCGCCAACCAGCGGTACGCAGCAAGCAAGCCCGCTGGCCCGACAAACTTGTCAGGGTTCCACCAAAATGAAGGGCATGCGGTACTACAGCATGCACACATGATGCACTCATACAAACCATCAAGTTCCGCGCGATCTTCCGGCGCTTGCAAGTTCTCTCGCGACGGTGGCGTTTCATCGTTCATCAGATAAGGTTTGACGCGCTCGTAGTTTTCATAGAACTGTCCCATATCAATGATGACATCACGCACGACCGGTAGACCAGGTAGCGGGCGAATCACAATTTCTGACTTGTCCATCAGTGACGACAGCGGCGTGATACACGCAAGGCCATTTTTACCGTTCATATTGACGCCGTCAGAGCCACAGACACCTTCTCGGCACGAGCGGCGGAAAGCCAACGTAGGATCTTGCTCTTTCAGCTGGATGAGCGCATCCAGCAGCATCATGTCAGACCCTTCAGGCACATCCAGCGTGTAGTCTTTCATGTATGGCGCATTGTCCACATCTGGGTTGTAGCGATAGATAGAAAACTTAACATTCATCGTTCTCGACCCCCTTAGTAACTGCGGACTTTCGGTGGGAAAGCCTCACGGTGCACTGGCGCCATATTGACGTCGCGCTTCGACATAGCTTCGGTTTCTGGGTTATAGATGGAGTGGCATAGCCAGTTCTCATCATCGCGATCTTGATAGTCGAAACGCGCATGTGCGCCACGGCTTTCAGTACGATAATGGGCTGACACCGCTGTTGAGTACGCGGTTTCCATCAAATTCTCCAGCTCCAAACATTCGACGCGCTGGGTGTTGAACTCGGTTGACGTGTCATCAAGACGCGCCGACTTGAGTCGCTCACGAATTTCCTTCAGCTCTTTCAGCCCTTTTTCCATGGCCTCGCCTTCTCGGAACACGGAGAAGTTTTCTTGCATACAAGCTTGCAAGTCTTTGCGGATCTCAACCGGATCCTCACCCTGTTGGGTGCTATTCCAACGATTAACACGCGCCAAGGACGCCTCGATGTCTGACTCACTCGCATCGCGCGCTTCTACTTGTGCGGCGAGTGTCTCCCCGAGATGAAGGCCAGTCGCGCGGCCAAAGACAACCAAGTCCAGCAGTGAGTTGCCGCCCAAGCGGTTCGCACCATGCACAGACACACTCGCAATCTCACCACAGGCAAACAAACCTTGTACTTCAATGTCATTGCCGAGCGGGTCTTGCTTGATCGCTTGACCAGACACCTGCGTTGGAATGCCTCCCATCATGTAGTGACAGGTTGGGATTACCGGAATCGGCTCTTTGATAGGATCAACATGCGCAAAGGTGCGAGACAAGTCGAGAATGCCGGGAAGACGAGACTCAAGCACGTCTTTACCCAAGTGATCCAGCTTGAGCTTCAGGTGCGGTCCCCATGGCCCATCACAACCACGCCCTTCTCGAATTTCGATCATCATCGAGCGCGCCACAACGTCACGACCTGCGAGATCTTTAACATTAGGCGCATAACGTTCCATAAAACGCTCGCCATCTTTATTGAGCAAGTAACCGCCTTCACCGCGGCAACCTTCTGTCACCAATACACCCGCGCCTGCAATGCCGGTTGGGTGGAATTGCCACATTTCCATGTCTTGCATGGGCACGCCTGCGCGCAGCGCCATCCCTACGCCATCACCGGTATTGATGTGCGCATTGGTGGTTGACTGATAGATACGACCTGCTCCCCCTGTCGCCAGCACCGTTGCCTTGGACTTAAAGTAGCAAATCTCGCCCGTTTCCATACACATGGCAGTCGCACCAACAATCACACCGTCTTGGTTTTTCACCAAATCAAGCGCATACCATTCAGAGAAGATGGTGGTCTTATTTTTAATGTTTTGCTGATACAAGGTGTGCAGCAGTGCGTGCCCGGTTCGGTCAGCTGCCGCCGCGGTGCGTGCAGCTTGCTCGCCACCAAACTCTTTAGACTGGCCACCAAACGGACGCTGATAAATGGACCCATTCTCAAACCGAGAAAAAGGTAACCCCATCTTCTCTAGCTCAATCACTGATTGCGGGCCCGTCTTACACATGTACTCAATGGCGTCTTGGTCACCAATGTAGTCTGACCCTTTTACCGTGTCGTACATGTGCCATYGCCAGTTATCTTGGTGGGAGTTACCCAGTGCTACCGTAATACCACCCTGCGCCGACACGGTGTGAGAGCGGGTTGGAAACACTTTAGATAACAGCGCACAGGTTAGGCCCTGCTCTGATATTTGCAGTGCGGCGCGCATACCTGCGCCGCCTGCGCCAATGACAATTGCGTCAAATTCGCGAACTGGAATACTCACTTACACACCCCACAATACAAAGAAACCGGCAAAAACGTAGATCAGTAGCACGGCCACAACGCCAAGTTGCAACATGCCACGCAGCAAGGCTGGCTTAATATAGTCAGTCAATACTTGCCACATTCCGATCCAGCCGTGAATCAGCACGGAGACCAGGGCTAACATGGTAAAGACTTTGGTACTGGTCTGGCCGAAAAACGCTGTCCATGAGGTATACGTAATCTCAGGGCCAAAAACGGCAAAACCGACCATATAAAGTGTGTAAAGTGTGATGAGAATCGCAGTGGCGCGAATCAGCACATAGTCGTGCACGCCATTGCGCCCGACCGATGAGATGTTTTTCGTTACCATACTAAAACCCCCGCCAACACAGACAACACGCCAGTGATAACAAATGCAACCTGCGCACTTTGCACGCCAGACTCCAGTTCTTCAAAATAACCCATGTCTTGGATCAAATGACGGATCCCACCGACAATGTGATAAGCCAGCGCCGTCAAAATGCCCCAGAGGATCAATTTGACGAAAAAGCTATCGACAATGGCAGCAGCGGATTGAAATCCATCAGGAGAAGAGAGAGACAGGCTAAGCAGCCATAGGAGGATGGCGATCGAGACAAAGGTGATGACACCTGCCACTCGATGCAATATAGACGCAATCGCTGTTATCGGAAAACGAATCGTCTGGAGGTCGAGGTTTACGGGTCTTGACTTTCTTTCTTTCACGATATTGCCCACTCAGCTCCATTGAGCATTTATAGTTATTACACTCTCTGAACCTCAGTACTCAAAGCGTAAGACCTGCAACATCTGCGTAACGCGCTTCATGTACCTTATTGCTTATAACTGCAATTCTTGGCGAATGGATCACGTCAGTTAGGAAAGGTGTTTGAGTCCCTAAACGCTCTAGGATACTGATTTGCCCAGAGACCTCAGAAAAGTATACGTGGCGTAACAGACAATTACAAACGCACAAAATTGACCGGAATCTCACAACAGATATTTAACGCGCATTGCAAATAAGTTATTAACTGACGCACACATCGATAGGTTAAAAATTGACATCATTAGGGTCGATCGGTACAACGGTCGAGTCCGTATCCTGGATGGGATTATAAAATAACAAAGGAGATTGTTATGGCAGAGAAGAAAGCTACCCTACACATTGAAGGGAAAGCACCAATCGAACTGCCGATTATCGAGGGCACCGTCGGTCCAGAAGTCATTGATGTGCGCAAGCTGGTAAACGAAGGCTATTTCACCTTTGATCCTGGTTTTGTCGCAACGGGGTCATGCGACTCGCAGATCACCTACATCGATGGCGCCGCTGGCGTATTGCTGCACCGCGGTTACCCGATAGATCAACTTGCCAATAACGCTGATTATTTAGAAGTCTGTTATATCCTGCTCTACGGTGAAGTCCCTACAACGAAGCAATATGATGAGTTTCGCTCAATGATCGTGCGCCACACCATGGTGCATGAGCAAATTGCGAGCTTCTTCCACGGCTTCCGCCGTGACGCTCACCCAATGGCCGTTATGGTCGGGGTTGTAGGTGCACTAGCCGCGTTCTATCACGACTCTCTCGACATCAACAACGACCAGCACCGTGAAATCACGGCGTTCCGTCTGTTGTCAAAAATGCCGACACTGGCTGCGATGTGTTACAAATACTCAATCGGACAGCCATTTATCTACCCACGTAATGATCTCGATTACGCGGAAAACTTCCTTCATATGATGTTCGCCACCCCGTGCGAGGAATATGAAGTCAACCCAGTGGTCGCGCGCGCAATGGATAAGATCTTTACCCTGCATGCCGATCACGAACAAAACGCATCAACGTCAACGGTACGTCTGGCAGGCTCTTCAGGGGCTAACCCATTTGCTTGTATTGCGGCTGGGATCGCCTCGCTATGGGGGCCGGCCCACGGTGGTGCCAACGAAGCGTGCTTGCGCATGTTTGAGCAAATTGGGCATGTGGATAACATTCCTGAGTATATTGCTCGCGCGAAAGACAAAGACGATCCGTTCCGTCTGATGGGCTTTGGTCATCGCGTTTACAAGAACTATGACCCACGCGCAACTGTGATGCGTGAAGCCTGCCATGAGGTGCTTAACGAGTTGCAAATTCAGGATCCACTACTAGATGTAGCGATGGAGCTGGAACGCATCGCATTGTCAGATGATTATTTTATCGATAAGAAACTCTACCCGAACGTTGATTTCTATTCAGGCATTATCCTGAAAGCAATCGGGATCCCTACATCGATGTTTACGGTGATCTTCGCGATGTCTCGTACCATAGGCTGGATTGCCCACTGGAATGAGATGCATACCGACCCGCACAAGCGAATTGGGCGTCCGCGTCAGCTTTACACCGGGTATACGCAGCGCGAATTTACCCCAATGGATAAGCGCAGCTAAAGCGCGAATGTCATACCACAAAGCCGCCAACAGGCGGCTTTTTGTTTATCATCGGCAGTTTATCACATGGCTGCGTCTACCTTTCATCGCACTTAGCCTCAATGCCTAGGCGTCATGCTGGATTGTCGATATCAATAAAGTGCACATTCAAACCATGCTGCTGAGCAAGCCACTCCCCTAGCGCTTTCACGCCATAACGCTCTGTCGCATGATGCCCTGCCGCGATATAATGCACACCCTGCTCGCGCGCCGAAAAGGTCGTGCGCTCAGAAATCTCACCCGACAGATACGCATCCATCCCTTGTGAAGCGGCCAAGTCGATARAATCTTGCGCGCCACCGGTACAAAGGCCCACGGTTTCAATCCGCGTTTGTTGGCCACCGTCAATCACAAGGGGCGCCCGGTTAAGCACCGTGGCCACTTGTTGCTCAAACTGTGCCAACGTCATGGGGGTTGAAAGCTTTCCATAAACAGGAATCGAGACAGGATTGTCAGGCTCCAGTCCCCCAAGCAGCTCAATGCCTAAACGCTTGGCAAGTTGCGCGTTGTTACCCAGCGTCGGGTGAATATCCAACGGCAAGTGATAACCGTAAAGATTGATACCGTATTCAATCAACTTCTTGATCCGTTGGTACTTCATGCCGCGAATTTGCTGTGGTTCGCCGCGCCAGAAGTAACCATGGTGCACCAAGATGGCATCCGCGTTCTGCTCAATCGCTGCGTCAATCAAATCTTGGCAGGCCGTCACCCCGGTGACGACCGTTTTTATCTCATCACGCCCTTGCACTTGTAGACCATTCGGGCTGTAGTCTTTAATGCTATCCGGTTTTAGTTCGGCGTTGAGCAATGCTTCCAGTTCAAAATTATTCATAGCATTCACATTCACTTGCGAGACAATGGCAACAGTGTAACCTGACAAGCAAACATAAAAAAAGCGGTGAGACCGTGTCTCACCGCTGACTGAATATCACGAATTTGTTCCGCGGGTATATGGCCACTCATCAGTGACGGACTAGAAAAACCCGCCGGCTTTTTCCGATTCAGCCAACCAAACAGGCTTGGTGCTGTCTTTAAGCCAGACTTGGTGTAAATGGCTATATATACGCGATGCCATTGGCGGCGCAATCAGTGTTGGCAGGCAAGTGATGCCCGCGATCACAACCGCACAGCGGCGTAACACAACACGGGTTTTATCGAACGGTGTATACATAATCAACCTCACTCATCTGACCAGTTTGCAAGTATGCGCATAGTGTACCACCCGTTTTGTTTTTTTACTACATAAATGGTGATTTTTTACCCAGAAACCACCATTTTAGCTTTAACAGTCTCTTAACAAGGTAATAAACTTACATCATGAGTGACACCTATCCCTTATTTAGTAACCAAGCCCAAATTAACGCCGATTTTAGCTGGGTACAAAATCAGCTCTCACTGCTCAACGATAAGCGCTTCCCAGTTGTGCCTCATCACCTTTGGCAACCCCCATTACTGCCATCTCCCACGCCCTATACGGGACCAAAGCGTATCGGCTTTTATTATCAATGGTTGCTCAGTCAGCTCATTGATTGTCACCCTCATTTGGTACTAGAAGCTGAGGAAATCCAGATTAATGAAGGCGGCAAGACGCAAGGTGCCATCGACTTTTTAGTCAACTATCAGGGTCAATTAGAGCACTGGGAGGTAGCGGTAAAATTCTACCTCGCGTATGAAAACCGTTGGTTAGGCCCCAATGCCAAGGATGCGCTCGATATCAAAGTGGCGCGAATGCTTGACCATCAATTGGCGCTTTCGAGTCACCCAAGCTTTTGCCAGCAATACCCATACTGGCAGCCGAGTAAAAAGCGTCTGATGGTGCAAGGAAGGTTGTATCGCCATTATCATCATGGCGAGCAGCCCCTACCAGACTGGCCACCTATCAATCATGACAGCATTGGTGGGTGGTGGTGTTGGCCAGATGCATTACCAACAGACAGGGAATTTGCCGTACTAGCCCGCGATCAATGGCTATCACTGCCCGCCTTTGCGGAGCTACCCAAGCTAGAGCGAGCTTCACTTAAGGGGCTCTCTCGAACCTGTCACTTATTAGACGACTCACTCACCCCTTGGTTCGTGGTGCCAAATGACTGGCCCGCCAATATGCCGCCACTGCCCTCTCGCTAATAAAAAACGCGCACTTTGCCAGTGCGCGTCGTTTTGATCGCCGCGAAACACAGAAGCGGTTCGCTAAACACCTTGCTCATTGAACACACGATCAACAATTTGTTGCGCTTCTTGCTCGATGAGACGTAAGTGATCATTGCCTTTAAAGCTTTCACAGTAGATTTTGTAAATATCTTCTGTCCCGGAGGGGCGCGCTGCGAACCAGCCAAATTCTGTGACCACTTTCAAACCGCCAATAGCAGCGCCATTGCCCGGCGCATGCGTCAGTTTGGCGGTAATGGGATCACCGGCTAAGGTCTCTGCCGTCACCATATCGGGATTGAGCTGACTGAGCACCTGCTTTTGCGCTGCATTGGCAACCGCTTGTAATCGGTTATAGGCTGGATCGCCATGCTTGCCGGCGAGTTTCTGATAGTACGCCTGCGGTGTAAGTCCTGTTACCGCCAGAATTTCTGCCGCCAGTAAGCAAAGAATGATACCATCTTTATCCGTTGACCATGGCTGCCCATCAAAGGTTAAGAATGAGGCGCCAGCACTTTCTTCTCCGCCAAAGCCAAGCGTTCCTTCACTCAAGCCAGGCACAAACCATTTAAAGCCGACGGGCACTTCAACCAGCGGACGGGCGAGATCGCCAACCACCTTATCAATGATCGCACTGGACACCAGGGTCTTACCCACGCCTAAATCGGCTGACCACTGCGGACGGTGACGAAATAAATAATCGATGCACACCGCTAAATAGTGGTTAGGATTCATCAAGCCAGCCGGAGTCACAATGCCATGGCGATCGAAATCTGGATCATTACCAAATGCCAAATCATAATCGTCCTTGTACGCTAGGAGTCCAGCCATGGCGTATGCTGAAGAGCAATCCATACGAATCACGCCATCACCATCGCGAGGCATAAAGCCAAAGGTTGGGTCGACATGATCATTAATCAGGGTAATATCGAGTTGATAATGCGCGGCAATTTGCTGCCAATAGCGGATCCCGGCTCCCCCCAAAGGGTCGACGGCAAGTTTTAATCCTGCCGCCTGAATGGCCTTGATATCAACGACACGCTCCAGCCCTGCGACATAAGGCGTCACTAGGTCTTGCTCCTGGTAGTAAGCGCTTGCCCGTGCTTCGTCGATAGCCAATCGTTGAACGCCTTCTAAGCCGGCATCAATATAGTCGTTGGCGCGTGCTTCAATCGATTTTGTGATAGCGCCTTCTGCTGGGCCACCATGAGGTGGATTATACTTGATGCCACCATCTTGCGGCGGATTGTGTGAAGGGGTGATCACAATCCCATCCGCTTGCTCAGCATGATCACGGTTATAAGCCAGAATTTGTTGAGAAATGCCCGGCGTTGGCGTATAGCCCTGCTCGGCTTGCGCAATAACTTGTACCTGATTGGCCGTTAATACTTCAACCACGGCACCGAAGGCGGGCTCGGAAAGCGCATGAGTGTCTTTTCCCACAAAGACAGGGCCAGAAATACCGCGCGCGCTGCGCTCATCACAAATTGCTTGTGCAATCGCGAGAATATGGTCGCGATTAAATGTGGTGTTCAACGCGCTTCCACGGTGGCCTGACGTCCCAAACGCAACGCGTTGCGAGGCCTGACCTGGACGTGGTTGAGTCTGGAAAAAACGCGTCACAAGCGCCGGAATATCACACAAATCTTGCGGGTTCGCGCGCTGTCCGGCTTGAGGATGCACTGCCATAATTCTCTTCTCCCATGAGTGGCATAGATTAAATCGCGTTCACAACCTTCTCAGTCAAATCACTCGGGAACTGCATTTTTTCCATAAGCTGCTCCACCATCTGACGCTTACGGCCAGTATTCGTGTTGGTGATGACCCAAAAAGGTGTTTCTGGAATCTGCTTGGGTTTGGTGGTTTTGCCGCTTTCTAATAAAGTTTGTGGATTATCRGCAAAATACAGACGGGTACGCCCTTTTAGCGCCATACCATCTGCGAATCCTTGTTGGTCAACACGGTATAAGGTGGTGAGGATCAGCATGAAACGACCAATCGCTCGTTCTTGGGCCGCAAACTCATCTGAAATCAATAACGTTCGCATCGCTTTGACACGATCGACGGACGCACTGCGCCCAGCATCTTTACTGACAACAATACCGCTAGAACGAGAGGACGTCGTCGGCGCAGCCTGAGTGGGCTGCGGTGCCGAGTCCGACAGCAGTAAGCGACGCAGGATGTCTGATGCGCTTTCGCCAATATGCTGAGTTTGGCTGGCAATATACCGGTATAGATCGTCGTCAACCTCTATCGTCTTCATTGTTTTTCATCGCGTCCTGTTTATCGTTTAACGGGGCGATTATACAGAGATAGATAGGTATACTCTACGTTAAAGCCAGTAATCTGAGAGAAAAGCAACGTGTTATTAAACGGAAAGTCTCGCGGTGAGGGCTCACCGCTTGTATTGATCCACGGTTTATTTGGTGATCTGGACAATTTAGGCGGGCTCGCCAAGACACTATCCGACCATTTTTGTGTCTATCAAATTGATCTACCTAACCATGGTCGCTCCTATCATACACAGGACACAAATTATCGAAGCCAGTCCGATGCCGTGGTCACGTGGATGGATGCACAACAGCTTGAGTCAGCCATTATCGTTGGCCATTCAATGGGTGGCAAAGTGGCGATGGCCGTCGCTCAGCGCTTCCCAGAGCGCGTCGAACAACTGGTGGTGATGGATATTGCCCCAGTCGATTATCAAGTTAACCGCCATGACAACGTGTTCAAGGCATTGCATCAGACGCAAAGGGTGACACTGGAAAGCCGCCAACAAGCGCAAACCATGATGAATGAAACGATTGAAAATCCAGGTGTGAGCCAATTTTTATTGAAATCACTCTATAAAACCGATCACGGTCACTACGCCTGGCGCTTCAATATTGATAATCTTTATCACGGCTATCGTGACATCATGGGGTGGACAGATTTTGGCCAATATGCAGGCCCCACTCTGTTTGTCAAAGGGCAGAACTCTGAATACATTCTGCCAGACCACCGCGAGGCCATTATCGCTCAGTTTCCGCATTCAAAAGCACATATGGTGGCAGGCACGGGTCACTGGCTACATGCTGAAAAGCCAGCGGTGGTTGCCAACGTCATCGAACGTTTTTTAATGCCGAGCGAGCGTTAACAGTTAAGTGACCCTTGTGATATATTGCGCCGCATAAGTCGGTGCTCATTGGAGGCACGCATGCTTTACGAGCACTTTCAATTGCTCGAGAAAATAGGTCTAGATCTCGTCTTCGCCGCGATTTTCTTTTTTATCGGCATGGCAATTAAAGACGTGTTACGTGAGGGCAATGTGCCAGTATTCGGCCGACGGATCGTCTGGTTTGTGCTCACACTAGGCTGTGTCGGCTTTATCGTAAAAGGTGTGATTCAGTTGGTTTGGGAGGGGGTCGGCATCGGCTAACCCTAGCACTGAAGTCACTGGTTAATCATATAGGTTTGAAAAAGCGACGCTTTTTCTTTAATTCGAGTTAGTTGCAAACAGCAACCCACTGACAAAACGGGTGTTTTTTATATGGCGAGTGTAGGTCTCTTCTTTGGTAGTGACACGGGAAACACGGAAGCAATTGCAAAAACCATTCAAAAGCAGTTAGGCAAACAAATGGTTCACGTGCAGGATATCGCAAAAAGCAGCAAAGAAGATATTGATAACTTCGATTTGCTGCTGATCGGTATTCCAACATGGTATTACGGTGAAGCACAGTGCGACTGGGATGACTTTTTCCCAGAGTTAGAGCAAATTGACTTCTCAACAAAACTCGTGGCTATTTTCGGCTGTGGCGACCAGGAAGATTACGCAGAATACTTCTGTGATGCCATGGGCACCGTCCGCGACATCATTGAAGCGAAAGGCGCTACCATCATTGGTCACTGGCCAACTGAAGGGTATGAGTTTGAAGCGTCGCAAGCGTTGGTTGATGACAACCACTTTGTCGGCTTGTGTGTGGATGAAGATCGCCAACCTGAACTGACCGACGAGCGTGTAAGCAAGTGGGTAAAACAAGTTTATGAAGAAATGTGTTTAGCAGAGCTTGAAGACTAAGTTTTGCTTATCAAACGCCAAGGATGCTCAACCTTGGCGTTTTTTGTCTAATTCAACGCAAACGGGTCGGTCACGCAGCTTGTTTGCTGGCTGCATCTCGATACTGACGTTTCTTCCTCACGTATAGGGTGCGCTTTACTTCCGCGACCACGTCACCATTTGCATCTTTCACATGTACCACGAACTCTGGCAACACCTTATCGCCCCGTCCTGCTTGTTGTTGGATATCGGTTAACACCGCATCGCTGATCACAAAATCTGCGTACAAGTCCGTGGTTCCCGGCTTAATAAAATTGATATCAGCTTGCTTGTCCCACACATGGTACTGAGGACCGAGAATGCCCATTAACATCAGCGCATAGACAGGATCAGTCAAGGAGAAGATGCTACCGCCATACTGGGTACGGTTAGCATTTTTATTCCACCAGCGGAGTTTCAAACGCATATTGACACGTTTAAAATCCTGGCTAATGGCATCAATGTGGATCCCTGCGCCCCAAAAAGGTGGCCAGCTGTTAAGTGCCCACTTAACAATACGTGGTTTGTAGAAGCGATACATGTAAGTTGACATCCTTATCTGGTCTAACCAGATAATATTTACATCTAGTAAACATTGATGCAACCACAAATGACCAATTTTCCCCCTGAGAACGCATGTCGAGAGTAGCGAGAGCAGTGCAATTTTGATAGGCTTGTAAGATATTTTCCTTGCTAATCCAACTGTCTTAACTCAGGCAGAAAACAGGTAGATACACATGTCAGACAATAACCAGGCGTTGAAGCAAGCTGGGCTCAAAGTCACCCTTCCACGGCTCAAGATCCTAGAAGTGCTGCAACAGCCAGATTGCCAGCACATCAGTGCCGAAGACCTGTATAAGAAATTAATCGATCTAGGTGAAGAAATTGGCCTAGCGACCGTGTACCGCGTACTGAACCAATTTGATGATGCAGGCATTGTCACGCGTCACCACTTTGAAGGCGGCAAGTCCGTATTTGAACTGGCGACCCAGCATCATCATGATCATCTGGTCTGCCTTGACTGCGGTAAAGTGATTGAATTTTCTGATGAYTTRATTGAAGAGCGTCAGAAAGAAATCGCCGCGCGCTTTAATGTGCAACTAACAAATCATAGTTTGTATTTGTATGGCCACTGTCAGGAAGGTGACTGCAAAGCCGATCCATCCATTCACAACGCTGACTAAATAAGTCATATGTGTCTTAAAAAGCCGGCGTGATAATCACGCCGGCTTTTTATTATTTACCTTCTATCTTCGCCCAAGTATCACGTAAGCTCACCGTCCGGTTGAAGACAAGCGCATCCTTACGGCTATCTTTATTATCTACACAAAAATAGCCTGTACGCTCAAACTGATAGCCCTTTTCGACAGGCGCATTTTGCATGCTTGGCTCGACAAAGCCATGCTGTACCTGTAACGACTCAGGATTAATGGTTTCCGCGAAGTTGTCCGCGCTGGCCGGATTTGGCACCGTAAATAAGCGGTCATACAATCGGAATTCAGCGGGTAACGCCTCAGCCGCAGAAACCCAATGTATCACGCCTTTCACTTTTCGCCCATCGGCAGGATCTTTACCGAGGGTGTCTGGATCATAGCTGCAATATACAGTGGTAATATTGCCCTCATCGTCTTTTTCACAACGCTCCGCTTTTACCACGTAGGCATTGCGCAAACGTACTTCCTTCTCCAGCACCAGTCGCTTGTACTTCTTGTTGGCTGATTCACGGAAGTCTTCTCGCTCAATCCAGATCTCGCGCGAAAATGGCACCTGGCGCGTCCCCATCTCTGGCTGATTGGGATGGTTGGGTGCATCAAGCCACTCCACGTCATCGGCTTTGTTTTCAATCACCAGTTTAATGGGATCGAGCACCGCCATGGCGCGTGGTGCATTTTCGTTTAAGTCATCACGCACGCAAGATTCAAGCGCACTCATTTCAATGGTGTTATCTTGCTTAGTCACACCAATACGCTGACAAAACTCACGAATGGAGGCAGGCGTGTAACCCCGACGACGCAAGCCTGAAATAGTCAGCATACGCGGGTCATCCCAACCGTTTACTAACTGCTCCTCCACCAGTTGGTTCAGCTTACGTTTAGACATCACGGTATACTCGAGATTCAAGCGGCTGAACTCATATTGGTGCGGCGTACAGTCGATAGTGATGTTTTCCAATACCCAATCGTATAGGCGTCGGTTATCTTGAAATTCGAGAGTACATAAAGAATGCGTGATCCCTTCCAGTGCATCTGAAATGCAATGGGTAAAGTCGTACATTGGATAAATGCACCACTTGTCACCCGTCTGATGATGATGCGCAAAACGAACACGGTATAAAACCGGATCCCGCATCACCATAAAGGGGGACGCCATATCGATTTTAGCACGCAAACAGGCCTTACCTTCGGCAAACTCACCCGCTCGCATTTTTTCAAACAGTGCCAAATTCTCTTCAACCGAGCGTTCACGATAAGGGCTGTGCTTGCCCGGCTCGGTCAATGTGCCACGATACTCTCTGATCTCGTCAGGCGTCAGCTCTTCAACGTATGCCAACCCTTTTTCAATCAGCTCAACCGCGTAGCCATAAAGCTTGTCAAAGTAGTTTGAGGAGTAACGCACCTCTCCTGCCCAGTCAAAGCCCAACCATTGGACGTCACGCTTGATAGATTCAACGTATTCCACGTTTTCTTTTTCTGGATTGGTATCATCAAAACGCAGGTTACATTCACCCTGATAGTCTTGTGCGATCCCGAAGTTCAAACAAATTGATTTGGCATGGCCGATGTGCAAATAGCCATTCGGCTCAGGCGGGAAACGTGTCACGACCGCTGTGTGTTTCCCTTCCGCCAAGTCTTTATCAATGATTTGGCGAATAAAGTTGGTGGGACGAGCTTCAGCATCACTCATCAAGGTTACCTCGTATCAAAAATGCGAATTTTAAAGCTACATAGGCACTATGATCTCCTATTCCGCGCTGTGACTCAACCCGTTGTTGTCATTGTCATCGCGGTGCAGGCCTATTTGTTACTTTTTTGCTCGAAAATGGTGACAGCGCACCTAAAAAAGCGCCCAGCTGTTAGCTGGGCGCGTTGTTCAGATTATTGTGGTGCTGTACCCCATTTAAGGCAGCGCGACTTTTGACAAATCTTCATCTTCTGGGATTTGTTTCAGTTCACCGGCAATGATTTCTGCTAGGGGGCCAAGAATGACCTGCAAGTTATTCTCGCCAAGCTTGACGACCCCCATCGCCCCAATCGCTTTCAATTTCGCTTCATCAACCACCTCGCGGTCGGCAACCGACAGACGCAGACGGGTAATACAAGCATCAATTGATGTGAGGTTTTGATGACCACCAAGGGCTTTAAGGTACTTACGTGCCAGTTCGCGATTATCGCTCGCTTCACCCGTATTGGCGCTCGCCGGTGCACTTTCTACTGCGTCATCTTCTCGGCCTGGCGTTTTCAGGTTCAAGGCTGAAATCGCGGCACGGAATGACACATAGTAGAGCGCAAAGAACACAAGGCCCAAAATAGGTAGCATGTACCACTGGTTAGCCACCGGGTTTTTCGATGACAACACCAAGTCAACTAACCCTGCCGAGAAGCCGAAGCCTGCCGTCCAGTCGAAAGTGGCGGCGATGAACAGTGAAATACCCGTTAACAGCGCATGCAACACAAACAATAAAGGTGCGACAAACAAGAATGAGAATTCGAGCGGCTCAGTCACCCCAGTAAAGAAAGACGCAAAGCCAGCGGCAATCATGATAGACGCAACACGCGCTTTATTCTCAGGACGCGCAGTATGATAAATTGCAAGTGCAGCACCTGGAAGACCAAACATCATGACGGGGAAGAAACCTGCCATGTACATGCCTGTAGTCCCTTTAATCGCTTCGCCTGTTTCAAGGCCTTGTGCTCCCATCCAGAAGCGGCCCAAGTCGTTAATACCGACGGTATCGAACCAGAACACGGCGTTAAGCGCGTGGTGCAGACCAACAGGGATAAGTAGGCGGTTAAAGAAGCCATACACACCGGCACCCGCCGCACCCAGATTGGTGATGCTTTCGCCAAAGTGAACCAAGCCACCAAAAAGAACAGGCCAGACAAACATCAATACAAATGAGATGATGATCGCCACCACTGAGACCAAGATCGGCACCAAACGCTTGCCGCTGAAGAACGCCAACGCTTTTGGCAATTCAACCCCGCTGTAGCGGTTATACAACTCAGCAGATACCACGCCGATCAAGATACCGATAAACTGGTTGTTGATTTTGCTAAAAGCAAGCTCATTGTTGCCGACTGAAATATCGACCAAGCCAATTTGACTCACCGCACCAGGCGCACACAGTGTAGTGATAACCATAAAGCCAACAAACCCTGCCAGAGCGGCGGCGCCGTCTTTATCTTTTGACATGCCATACGCCACACCAATGGCAAATAACACTGACATATTGTCGATAATCGCTGCCCCTGATTTAATCAAGAAAGCAGCTAAGGCGTTGTTTCCACCCCATCCAGTTGGGTCAAGCCAGTAGCCGATCCCCATTAAGATCGCAGCTGCTGGCAATACCGCAACCGGTACCATCAGCGCACGACCTATACGTTGTGCATAACCAAGAATATTCACCGTCGTTCCCCCTTTATATTTTTCTGTGTCCACCACGCTAGCGCTCGCTACGCGGTTAGACATCTAACTTGGACGCTTGCCCAAGGACTTTTGTTAAATCACTTCTTTTGTAAAGCAATGTTAGTCAATTGCAGTTTATGTCAATAAATTCGCCTCGCAAATTAAACCCGCGTTATTTGTGAGAATCATCACCAAACCACCCCATATACAGAGAAAATTGTTAGCCTGATCATAAAACTTATTTTATGATGAAAATAAATAAGCATATCCGTTATGCTATGGCCACGAACTACGCATTGATAGAACGAGGTGACCCATGCGACTCATTCCTTTACAAACCAGCCAACAAGTCGGCCTATGGTCGGCTCGCTATATCGTTGATACCATCAACACGTTTTCGCCGACTGCCGATAACCCCTTTGTTCTGGGCTTACCCACGGGGGGGACGCCACTCAACACCTATAAGCAACTCATAAAGCTCCACCAGCAAGGTGAAGTCAGCTTCAAGCACGTGGTGACCTTTAATATGGACGAATACTGTGGGATCCCTGCTGATCACCCACAAGCCTATCGTACCTTTATGTACCAAAACTTTTTTAACCATATTGATATTCAAGAAAAAAACATCAACTTGCTTGATGGCAATGCGACCGATGTCGATGCCGAGTGCCAACGCTATGAAGAAAAAATCAAGGCATACGGCAAAATCCATCTCTTTATGGGTGGTGTGGGTAACGATGGTCATATTGCGTTTAATGAACCTGCGTCATCATTAGCCTCAAGAACACGGATCAAAACCTTGACCGAGGATACCCGTGTGGCAAACTCTCGCTTTTTTGATAATGATATCAATCAAGTACCTAAGCATGCGCTCACTATTGGTGTCGGCACCTTATTAGATGCAGAAGAAGTCATGATCTTGGTGACAGGACACAATAAAGCCCAGGCACTTGAGGCCGCGGTGGAAGGCTCAGTGAACCACTTATGGACAGTATCAGCGCTACAACTGCACCCAAAAGCGATGATTGTGTGTGATGCGCCTTCAACAGCAGAACTAAAAGTAAAAACTGTGAAGTATTTTCAAGAGCTTGAAGCCCAAAATATACACCATTTATAAGGAATTGAAGCATGTATGCGTTAACTCACTGCCGGATTTTTACCGGCCATGAGGTGTTGGATGATCATGCCATCGTGATTCGAGAAGGCCTGATTGACGCCGTCTGTCGACAAGACGCCCTACCCAATAATATTGCCACGCGTGCGCTCAACGGTGCATTAGTCAGCCCAGGCTTCATTGACCTTCAGCTTAATGGCTGTGGCGGGGTGATGTTTAATGATGCCATTACGCCTGACACCATCGCGACCATGCATCAGGCTAACCTTAAGTCAGGTTGCACCAATTTTCTCCCCACCCTGATCACTAGCTCTGATGCCGATATGCAAGCCGCCATCAGCGCCATGCGGACGTACCAACAACAGCACCCCCATCAGGCGCTGGGGTTACACCTTGAAGGCCCTTATTTGAATATCGAAAAAAAGGGGATACACAGTGCTGACTATATTCGCCCAAGCAACGATCAGATGATCAACTACTTGTGCGACAATACGGATGTGATTGCTAAAGTCACCCTCGCGCCTGAATTGGCACCTGCGTCACATATTCAAGCCCTTAAGCAAGCTGGTATCGTGGTTTCTGCTGGCCATACCAATGCCACTTACGCACAAGCTAAGCAAGGCTTTACCCATGGCATTTCCTTTGCCACGCACCTGTTTAACGCGATGACCTCTATATCAGGCCGTGAGCCAGGTGTCGTCGGTGCTATCTACGATACACCGGATGTTTACACTGGCGTGATTGCTGACGGCTTTCACGTTTCATACCCTAACATTCGTCTCGCACATAAAGTAAAAGGTGAGAAATTAGTGTTGGTTACGGATGCGGTTGCACCAGCAGGAGCAGACATGGATCACTTTATTTTTGTAGGTAAGAAAGTATATTACCGTGACGGTAAGTGTGTTGATGAAAATGGCACGCTTGGCGGCTCGGCTCTGACGATGGATCAAGCGATTTATAACAGTGTTGAGCATGTAGGGATCGCCTTGGATGAAGCTTTGCGGATGGCTACGCTCTATCCCGCTCGCGCAATCGGTATCGAACAACACTATGGCAGCATTCGTCCGGGGAAAGTTGCGAATCTTGCCATTTTCGACCGAGCAATCAACGTTCAAGCGACGATCGTAAACGGACAATATCTACAAAGCTAGGACACCTATGACTGGCGGAAAAATCGGGAATGTCGATCTTGTAAAGCAACTTAACGGAGCTGCCGTTTATCGATTAATTGATCAACAAGGGCCTATTTCACGCATACAAATTGCCGATGTAAGCCGATTGGCGCCGGCAAGTGTGACCAAAATTACCCGCCAACTGTTAGAAAGAGGTCTGATTAAAGAAGTGGCACAACAGGCGTCGACAGGCGGACGTCGTGCCATTTCTCTCACCACCGAGTGTGCGCCCTTTCATACCCTTGCGGTACGACTGGGTCGTCACTTTATTGAGTTGTCTTTGTATGACTTAAGTGGTGCCTCGTTGGCTGAACACGGCGAAACCTTCCAGTACCATGATCAAGACGAGCTTGTTCAAGGCTTGATTCATATCGTTAGTCAGTTTTTGGAAACGCACCAACACGCACTCCGAGAACTGATTGCGATATCCGTAGTGATGCCTGGCCTGGTTGACCCTGATTCAGGGGTGGTCGAATACATGCCCAACATCAATATTAAACAACTTGCGCTTGCTGATACCTTGCGCGAAGAATTTGGTGTGCAGGCTTTCGTTGGCAACGATATCCGCGGACAAGCATTGGCGGAGCACTACTTTGGGGCGAGCCAAGACTATTACGACTCTATGCTAGTCAGTGTGCATC
>NZ_MUET01000042.1:0-26299 GCF_001995685.1 Salinivibrio sp. IB282
TCGCCGACTTCTTGCAGCATAAAATCGACAAACTCTCTCACTTTGGGGGCAAGGTGTTTGCGTCTTGGATACACAATGTATATCGGCAGCTCAAGGCAAGGTTGCCATTCAGGCAATAGCTCAATGAGTTCACCTTTTTCTATTTCCTCGTTAATAAGGTAAGTCGCCAAATAGGCAATGCCGAGTCCCGCTTTAACCGCCTCGAGTACCGCGGGTGCGTTATTAATTGTGTACTGGCCACTGACATGCACCACTTGCTCCATGCCTGCTTTCATAAACGGCCATTTATCATAACGGCGCTCACGGCTTTGATAGGTAATGCAATCGTGCTGCCGCAAATCAACCAGTTGTTTTGGGATGCCTCTCGCTTCTAGATAACCGGGTGCCGCGACCAGTTTAAATTGGCAATCCGCCAGTTTTCTTGCCACCATCCCCTCTGGAGGATGTTCATGAATCGCGACCCAGCAATCGTAGCCTTCCTCGACGAGGTTAGGGCGGTGATCAAAAAGATTAATGTTGAGGTTAAGCGCTGGGTAAGTTTGGCGGAATTTAGCGAAATGACGCGTCATTAATGTATTGCCAAACGACTGTGCGACGCCAATCTTAAGTTTGCCTGTCACTTCATTGCGATAGCCTGCCACCATCGCTTCCGCTTCGTCCAAGGTAGCGATCAACTGGCTGCCATACTCCGCATATCTGCTACCGACTTCGGTAAGGGAAACAGAGCGGGTGTTGCGCTGCACCAACTGCACACCTAAGCGATCCTCTAAATAGCGAACCTGTTTGCTGACCTGAGACTTCGAAATTCCCAGCCTGTCTGCTGCGCGAGTAAAGTGCTGCTCTTGTGCAACAGCGGCTAGCACAACGATTTGTTGAAGGTAATCGAGCATTCTACGCACATCCATTTCATCAATAGCGTGAGACTACCACATAACGTCGGTGGTCAGGAATGTGTGTGACAATGTCACGCATGCGTATTCATCAAAGATAAACGGTTTATACCATGTCGAGTTTATTTTATTAAATGCGTGCACATTGTGACATCGATGCGTCAATGAGGGTTCGTCTTTTCTACCCCTATGAACGATACATGAGCCTATCACTGTTATTTTCACGGCAAACCTATAAGTCTATAACTTAATGATTTATAGCGATAAATAATGATTGTTTCTTCGAGTAAACATGAAGAGTGCGGAGTTGTAAGTGCTTACTCCTATTCGTGTTGTAAAGTTACACAGCGCTTCTGCTCAGCGCTACCTCACCTTTGTTTATTAATTTAATCGATTCATAAAATCAAAATGGTCTGTTTTTGTTCATTGTTCTGTTTGCGTACACTCGTGGTGGGAGGTAAACAATGATTGAGTTAATCAAGCAGTTTTTTTTGTTGGGTTGTATGTCCTTTGGGGGGCCTGCCGCCCATGTGGGTTATTTTGAAAGGGTGTTTGTCAAAAATAAGCGCTGGCTCAGTGAAGAGACATTTGCTTCGGGCCTGGCAATTAGCCAGTTTTTACCCGGACCGGGAAGTAGCCAGTTGGGGATGTACATTGGCTATCAACGTGCCGGTTATATCGGAGCGTTGGGAGCTTTTGTGGCGTTTACCTTACCTTCCTTTGCCTTATTGACGGCGGCGGCGGTACTAAACAGTGGCGCGCAGGCAGCAGACTGGGTAGCAACCATCATCAGTGCGGCGAAGTTATTGGCGGTGGTGGTCGTCATTGATGCGACGGTGTCGATGGGGAAAAAGTTTGTCAGCTCGTGGGCGACCGCGTCGATAGCGGTGATGACGACGTTATGGTTGCTATTTACCCCATCTGGCGTGTTGTATCAGGTGCTACCAATTCTGATTGCCGGTATCGTGGGGGCGATTGGTTTTGCTAAACCACAGCAGCGTCAAGCGCCGGTCACCATTGCATGGCGTCGTAGTGGCACCATCATTGGTTTGTTTCTGCTGTTACTGACCGTACCTTGGTTATTCAACCAAACACTCTGGGTGCAAGTATTTAATCTTTTCTATCAGGCAGGGAGCTTTGTGTTTGGTGGTGGCCATGTCGTGCTGCCTTTGCTCGAGCCTATAGTGGGTGACGTTGTCACAGACTCTGCGTTGATTGAAGGGTACGCGGCAGCACAGCTTGTGCCTGGCCCTATGTTTACGATGGCGAGCTACCTTGGCGCCAGTATTGATGGCTTGTCGCCGCTTTGGGGCAGTATTATTGCCACTATCGCAATTTTCTTGCCTGGCGCATTGCTGATGTTTGGCGTGTTGCCCGTTTGGGATGCAGTGAAGACGCAACCTCGTCTAGCGGGTGCAATTAGCCTGATCAACGCCTGTGTTGTAGGGCTGCTAGCTGCCGCATTGTACCAACCGGTATGGGTGTCTGCTTACACACAACCGCTTGATTTATTGCCGATAGCGCTAGGTTTGGTTGCTCTCATCAGGTGGCGTGTTTCTGTGTTTTGGTTGCTCCTGTTGATGATGATCTATCAGTTTACCATCGCCTAAAGCGCTTTCTGTTTTATAGCCCAGTGATGCCTGGGCTATTTTCGAACACTTTAGTGCACTATAACTTTAAATAGTTGAATGAAAAACACTAGTCACACCGATGATGTGACTAGGCTAGGTTTAATCTTTTAAAGGGAGTTAGTCTTGGAACTGCCAAGGCTGGCGAGTGCCTGTATCGGAGGCTGTTTGTGCCAACTCAATAGCATAGATAACTTTGCTAGCGGAGATGGGGCAAACAGGCGAGGGTTGATCATTGGTAATTGCCTGAGCTAGCCCGTCAAATAGGCGGTGGTATTGGCCATCTTCAAGCGTAAGCGGGTCAGGTGTGACGCTGTCACCAACTTCGAGCATCCCTTGATACGCTTGTTCACCAAAACCAGAGACAGTCACCATCAAGCCAGCGCGTAGTTGCTCTTCTTGAATATCCAGCCCTACGGTACTGAAGGTTGCCTTTTCACCATGAACAACAAAACGCTCTGTGGTGCCAGATCGATAGGGACTTGAGGAAAGAATTACCTCTTTGTCTGGGTAGTGCAGAGTCACCTGAAAGTAGTCTGTCGTTTCACTGCCTGGGCGGAGTGCGCGGCAACTAGCGGAAACCGCATTCGGCTCCCCTAATAAGTGCAGTGCTTGGTCAATTAAATGTGAACCCAAATCATACAAGATACCGGCGCCTTCACCTGGTAGCTCACGCCACCGTTGACGAACCTCTGGGCGGTAGCGATTAAAGCTAGAGTGCATTACTTTGATGTCGCCAAGCTCACCTGCGAGATGTAAGCCTTTTAGAGTGAGAAAATCCCCATCCCAACGTCGATTGTGGTAAGGACACAACACCAAGCCTTTTTGCTTGGCCAGCTCTGCTAACTCGAGACCATCACGGCTATTGGTGACAAAAGGCTTTTCCACTAAGACATGACAACCGGCTTCTAATGCTTGTTTAACATGTTGGTAGTGGAGATGGTTGGGTGTGGTGATCACCACCAAATCTGGGGTTTGTTGGGTGAGTAAGGTGCTGAGATCATCAAAGCAGGCCGCTTTAGGTAACCGCTGTGCAACCTGCTCGGGTTTACTGGATACAACAGCTGAAATCGCAAACTCAGAGATTGCACTCAAAAAAGGAACGTGAAATGTATTAGCAGAAAAGCCAAAACCCACCAAAGCTGTTTTTATCATAAAGCTCACTCGCATTGACGACGTATTATCAGCACTTTATCGGACATCGTTATACCAATCAATCCAAGCGAGGTGAGGTGTGGCAACGCATCGCTGTTTAATGCATCAAGGCATACCATACGATGACATCAAGCGTGTTCTGTTAGGGCGTTGATTCGGGTGCGAGGTTTGGTCAATCCAAGACGAGAAAATGTCGCGAGCTGTGTAAGGTCTCCTGTCTCATTGTGGACAAAATTAAATATTAGATCCACAATGAGAGTGTGCAAACATGAAATGGTGAATGATATGACAGCAGCACAAGCACTAAAAGCGGCAGACAAGAAGAGAATGGCTCAGGTCGGCTTCAAGGCTGCTGTAAACATAATGGAAGGATGGGGATGCACCGGCGCAGACATGCAACGAATTCTTCGCATACCAAGGTCTACGTTCCAAAAGTACAAGGCTAACCCAGACACGATATCTATGGATGATGATCAGCTTGAGCGTTTAAGCTACATCGCAAACATCCACGGTAGTCTTCGAATTATCTTCGATAACCAAGAGAACGTTCAGGGATTTATGTCTATGGAGAACAAAAACGCTTACTTCGAAGGGCGGACTCCTTTATCTATTATTAGTAGCGGCAAGTTTGCTGACCTCTACGAAGTGTTTTGTCGTGTTGACGCTTTACGTTCAGGTCAGTGGGGATAAAATGCTGGATGGTCGAGAAAATCAAGCGGTAGGATATAGGCTCATTCCGTCTAAGTACCCGACGATTGACTTGTTTGATGATGTCCTTAATCCGGAAGACTTTGAGGTGATGTATCAACTGCAAGCATTGACGAATCCACGTATTCTCGATGAAGTGGGCGATGTTTCCCTGATTAAGCCGGAAGAAATCCCGTACCACTGTGAACGTGGTCGTAGCTATGCGGTAGCCGCCTTTACGCACATTAACCGTGATGGCTCACGCTTTGCTGATGGCAGCTTTGGAATGCTGTATATCGGCGACACCGAACAGACCGCTTTAAAGGAAGTCATGTATCACCAGCGCAAGTATTGGACTGATGTTAATGGGCTTCATTATGATCGCTTGGTGTTTAGGGCGCTTCGTTTCACATTTAATGACGATCAGGTGATTGATGTGTGCGATAAGCCAATGACAGATCCAATCTACGACCTGATTGATTACTCCGCGGCACAGGCGTTTGGTCGTCAGGTTCGGCAAGATGATACATTAACAGGGATCCGCTACAACTCAGTAAGAAATGAAAAAGGGAGCTGTTGGGCGATGTCTACGCCACAAGTGGTTAGCGACGTCATCCAATGCTTCCATGCAGAAATGATTTGGAACGGGAAAGACATTAGTCAGGTTGAGAAGATTTACGCAATGGACTGAGTGTTACGGCTGTATGTTAACAAACCAACCATTAGTGCGTATTATGTATGTTATGTTAAATATAATTTGGGAGTGCTGAAGTAGAACGAGGTTTGTTGTTTATCATACAGAGACCGCTGCTTATGCGCCATTACGACCACTGTCGCCCTACTTAGCGACGTGTATTCATGCTTGCCCATCATTCACCATAAACGATATTTACCATAAAATAGCTAATCACCACTTTCTTTAACCCACTCAGTTCAAATGCTCCGCTTGATCTGAGATGCTTCAAGCGCGCGGTGATGAGCCAGACGGAACGGCTTTACGGGTTATACCAAGCTATTTTGGCAAACACTGGGGCTTCACTTACCTTGGCGGGTGGCGCTAATAAGGTGATGGCGGCAGCCGTTCAAAGTCATCAATCACTTTAACCATGTTGGGTGGCGTATCACGCCATCGCCAAAATACGATGTTTTTCATCTTTCGGGTGGCGCCACGCGCAAAACTGGGCACAATAATGGCGTTGACCTTTGCACGGATGAGCTGTTTCGATAAGTGCCAACTATCGGGGGTTTGGTTCTGGGTCACTTGGTCTAACCAGGCACAGCTGAGTGTTGAGGGCTTGATGCCACAGTTTAGCAGCACTGTTTCATCGGTCAGATCGAGTACATTGTCACAGTCGACATCATATTGACATATTGTCAAAGGCTGCGCTTTAAAACGAAACCCCTGCTGAGCCTCTACCCATGCACCCGATTGAGACAATGAGGTGTGCAGAGCGGCAACGCTTTTGGGGTTAAAGCGCCCACCATTGCGTCTTGCTCCTTCCCCACTGTTAGGCGCGTATGACCAGCGAGGGTTATGGCCACGAAATACCGCACCTTCAAAGCGAAATAGGTATTCCTGCAGCCTTTCTTTATGCATAACCGCTTTCGCTCGTATGATTAAGGTAGGCTCTCAGTGCGTCCATTCGATCGTGTTTAACCAGTTGTTCTGCAGTTAATCCGCCAAACTCTGGCAGCCCCTCGCTCCGATACCATGCGTAGGCATGAAATTCATTTCCCGTCCACGGAAGGATTCGGTTGATCACTTCTGTGCAGTTACGCAGTTGTTGCTGTGCCTTGATCGTTGAATATCGCTCTGTGCGGCTTAACGTGGAATAAGGTAATCCAGACAACGACGCAATTTCTTTCAAGTTGGTATGAAAGAACGCGGCCATTTTGCTTGGTTCAACGATACCTTCTGCGTTCATGACTGCATCTAAAATAGATCGGTTCATTGCGCTCACCATGTCAACAATACCTGACTTATATACATCCAATATGATTGTCGTTATAGTGATTGTCAAGGCGTTCGCTCACGGTGCTTGACGCGCCGATCACGGTTCGTATCGGACGTTAGGTATTGAAAAGTCATCTTATCAGCGAATTCCATCTGTTAACCTTTTTAGTCTGTGGAAGGTTTGCTAAAGTCTCGTTAGTTCTCAACTGATTCGTTACATAAGGATAATCATGAAAGCGCACATTTGGGCTTGTTTGCTCGTGGCGTTGGCATGCTTCAGTGCTAGTGCTGAAGATGAAAACGATGTCAAGCATATCAAAGCGGCGAAAGAGCCGACCTCGTATGCTGAGCAAAGTATTTACGATAAACCCCTGATGGAAAGGTACGTTTTGGATGAAATCCGAAACTTAAGAACCGATTTCCAGGCGCTAGAAAAGCGAATGGTGACCGAGATCACCGATCGTGAGCTGGACGTAGCGGATAAATCACTCAACTATGCCAATGTAACAGTGACCTACTTCTTTTATCTGATTGCCGGTGCGGCATCATTGATTGCGTTGGTGGGTTGGCAGTCCTTGCGCGATATAAAAACCAATACTAAAGAACTGGCGGATCAACAGTTATCTGAAATTGCAGAGCAATATGAACGCAAGTTCCAAGCTTTGGAACGCGACTTGAAGCGTAAAACGCGCATTATTGCTGAAAACAACAAAGAGATTGAACGCATTAATGAAATCCATAACTTATGGTTGCGTGCGCAACATTCGCAGACGCCAGAGCAGCGGATGGAAATTTATAATGAAATCCTCAAAATCCGTCCTGGTGACCTTGAAGCGCTCACCCACAAGGCGGATGCTGCGATGGAAATGGGCGAATACCATTGGGCGCTCAGTATCAGTAACCGCGTGCTCGAGGTGGATGAGCGTAATGCCAACGCCCTCTTCCAACGCGCATGTGCTTATACGAGGTTGGGGGCGGAAGATCAGGCTGTGTCTGACTTAGAGCTGGCGGTTGCAGAGAGCGCGTCACTGCGCGAAGCCGCTCGTGAAGAAGCAGACTTCGAATCTCTACACGGTAATGAGCGCTTCGATGCCTTGATTGACGCAGACGGTCATACCTAATAACTGCGCTGAACAAAAAAAAGGCAGCCCACGCTGCCTTTTTTGTTTCTATTATGATGTTTTTAGATCTTAGCCGCCCGCCAGCTTCACTATATGGCCTTTCTTTTCTAGGTGTGCCTTGAGGGCATCGCGTTTGTCCCCTTGGATCTCAATAACGCCATCTTTGACTGCGCCACCACAGCCACACACTTTTTTAAGCTCAGCGGCGAGCAGTTTCAGCGCGCCATCATCAAGATCCAACCCTGTTACCAAGCTGACGCCTTTACCTTTGCGCCCTTTGGTTTGTCGCTGAATACGAACGATGCCATCACCTTTTGGGCGGCTTGGCTTTTCTGGCTCGGCTTTAATTCTGCCAGTTTCTGTCGAGTAAACTAAATGATTATTATCAGACATAATTCTGTATCGTTGAAGCGTTTGGGCACACTATATCAAAGCTGAATCCACATAGCAGCCAGTGACAGGGAGAGCCACTCAGTGGCTTTCCTTCTTAAGCGCGGAGTTGCTCTGCATTTTTGTCAATAAAGTGTTTGAGTGCGGGCAGCGAGCCTTTCATCAAGTTACCGCGTACAATCATGTACCAGCCCTTTTCATCTTTTTCTGGGTCGTCGTTCATGATACGAAAACCTTTATATTCTTCTACCTGCTTTTTTGACGATACGTCATTCTCTTCATCGTCAAAATCAGCAGGCTCCACGAATGTGTTTGTGTCAGCCCACCACTCGATTGATTTTTTTACATTCTGCAAACTGCCAGAGATCGATTTACCTGCGACTCTAGCCCGGTAAACCTCGGTCTCATTACCACCTTCTGTCTTTTCAATCGTATAACCACGATGAAAAAGGCGTCGAGTCATGGTTATCTCCTTTCGCGAACAATAATCCGATACACATACATGGCGTACGAGCATCTTTCATTTTTAGACTATTATCACGCGTTGTTCTAGAAATTTCACCCGCACAAGGGGCTGTTAGACTAAGGAGTAGGCGAATTGAGATATATTTCAAACATTTTTCACTAAAATCTGATACATTGGAGTTATTAATAACAAGTTATAGTGCGTTATGAAAAGACTATTGCCTTTAGACCCAAGTGATATTGAAGAAAGTCAAGCTCGCTTTAATACAGGCACATTGAGCATTGAAGAATGGTCTTCTGTCACGCAAAACGTCTATAGTCAAAACTCGCTGTTGAGTTATCGTAATGATTGGCGCGTTTTCGTTGCCTTCTGCCAAGAACAGAATGTGACGCCACTTCCTTGTGCTGTCACCACGCTGCGCCGTTTTGCTGAAATAACAGCCAATCGGCGTAAGATTTCAGCCGTGCGTAGGATGGTTATTACCGTCGGCTTGGTGCACAAGCTTCACCAATTTAAAGATCCCAGTAAGCACCGGGAAGTAAAGTACGCAATGGCGCGCCTACTCCACGCGAAGTTACCAGAAAGCCGAGAGGCCACTCCCTTTCAATCTCATCATCTAGCGGCGTTAAACCAACAGCTTGCCCGTTCAAAGCGCTTAAAAGACATACGTGATCGTTTAGTTTGGTCGCTCTCATACGAAGGATTATTAAAGCGCAGCGAGCTAGCCGCCCTGTCGGTAGATGACCTGATCACGGTCGAGGCGCAAGCATTCATTATGGTGAGAGACCAGCGCGTCCCACTGTCTGAATCCGTCGCTAGGTTATTGATGGACTGGTTAGACAAAACAGGTATCCGCCAAGGCCCCCTACTTCGGCGAATCAACAAGCATGGTCAGTTGGGAGAAGCGCCGCTTGACCCATCATCGATTTATCGTGTCTTTCGACGAGCTAGTGCGCTGTTGGATGAGTCCGTCACCTTTTCCGGCCAGTCACCCAGAGTGGGGGCAAGTCGGTCGCTCGCGAAAAAAGGCATGACGATAAAGCAAATCCAACATATGGGACGTTGGAAAAGCCCCGCCATGCCGGCGCAATATGTCGGTAATACGGAGGCCAGCGAACAAGCCAAATCGCGTTACCGACGAAAAAAACTTACCGATTAATCAATTAACCCGTCGACCCGTGGCCGTGCTAATACAGGATGCCAAGTATTCATGGAATGCTAAGCCATGGTGCTCCATCAGTTTGGGGAACATAGAAATAGGCGTCATGCCAGGAAACGTATTAATTTCATTGACTAAGATTTCGTTGTCTTCGGTTAAGAAGAAATCGATACGCGACATGTCTTTTAAACGCAGTTGCTTGAATGCCTGATGGGCGTAGGCACGGATTGCTGCCACTTGTGCTTCAGTCAGGTTTTCAGCCTCTATATAGGTATTACTGTGGCTCCCTTCGCTGTACTTTTCTTCGTAGGTGTAAAAGCTCCCTTCGGGACACCGGATTTCCCCGGGGCGTGTCACGATAATTTCATCGCCCACTTGAAACGCTGCCACCTCTAATTCACGCGGCTTGATCGCTTTTTCGATCAATACCTGATCCGAGAAGGTGAATGCATCGGCAATCCGGGCTTGTAGCTGCGCGGCATCTGTTACGTAGTAACACCCTACACTCGACCCTTGGCTGGCCGCTTTCACAAACACCGCCTGATGGTCCGCTAGAAACGCGGAGGCACGTGCTTGGCTCTGCTCGCCTTGGTCGGTGATAAACACATAGGGGGTGTTGGGGATACCAAGTGCATCAAACCATAGCTTTGACGTTATTTTATTAAAACAGATCTGGCTACCTTCCGCGTCACATCCTAAGTATGGCAGGCCAGTGATCGTCAGTAATGACTGAATATCGCCGGTTTCGCCCGGGAAGCCATGAAGGCAAGGCACAACATAGTGAATTTGCGTGAGTTCCACTTTACTGCACAGGTTGCCATCAGTATCAAGATGACAGCGCATACCGTCATCCAGGTGCCACCCGTCTTGGGTCATTTCAACTTTATGCACCTTAACGCGGGGTAACTTAGCTAATTGTGATTCAATATATCGGGCAGATACGAGGGAAATATCATGTTCTGCCCCGCCGCCACCGCATAACAAAAGCAGGTTGAGTTTGGTCATTTTCTTCTCTCATCACGCGTCTAGACGCGCTGTTCGGACACTAACGCCATAGTAGACAAATGCGGATTCGCTTGCATCTCTCAGAGGCGTTTTTATTCGTTCATTAGAGCTCATTTGCTGGAGGTTTGTTCAATCTGTGCCGCTAGCGCGTCACCGGCAATACAGGGATAAACGCCACGCAACAAAAAAGCTGGCATTCGCCAGCTTTTCAATCACGCCAACCCGCGAATTAATTCACACGGATCATCTCAGGTGTTGAAGACCGTTTTATTTTACTGATATCGCGTACAAAAGGACCATATTCCTGAATGGTTTGTGGTAGTGCCTTAATCGCTCGTTTCGCGGCATCACGGCTTGGATATTCACCGTATAACAAGGTGTACCATGGCAAACCATCTACCATTTTTTTGTTGCTCCACAATGGCTGGTCGCTCGGAAGCCGTTTGGCATAATCACTGAACCCTCTATCATGACTAAGGGCAACGAGTTGGATGGTATACCCAGCGCTTTGCGTCGCGGGTTTCGCCGCTTGCTTTTTCGGTGCTGGCTTCGGCTCAGGCTTGGCCGTGTTCATCATCGGCTCGGCGTCTGCCGTTTGCGCGGTATCTTCCGTTTGCACGCTATCGCGCTTGTCGGTTGATTCAATTGTCTGACTGTAAATTTCAGTGGTAACGCCACCGCCACTGCATCCGGTCAGCAGCATGACGATAGCCAGTAAGGCCAATTTTTTCATTGTGATTCTGTCAGTTATCCAAGTTTGTTTCATTGTGCCCCCGACCTAGGAGCCATTCAACCAAAAGTTATCCTCTTGCAAGAGGTTTCCGGCTACAGCTCACAGATAGTCACGTTAAACGTCGCTTTTAGTCTATCTCACTGTTCATTTTCTGCCATGCCGAGATCACATTGCGCTAAAAAAAACCGTTGAATTCAAGCGCAAACCGATAAACTGGCCAATAAACACGCTTGCACCTCTGAGCACCACAAGCAAGCACACGTCAACCAACGGAGGGCATCATGGCCGGTATCGATCAACTCCTCAAGCCAAAGTCCATCGCTGTAGTGGGCGCGTCTGATCACAGTGGTCGTGCTGGCTACGTTGTCACGCGCAATTTGCAGTCCGGCGGCTTCCAAGGCCCTATCATGCCCGTGACGCCCAAGTACCAAGCGGTTGCCGGTATATTAGCCTACAAAACCGTGGCAGATCTTCCCTTGGTGCCTGATTTAGCCATCCTCTGTACGCGTGGCGAAACCACCCCTCCTCTTATTGAGCAGCTTGGCGAACGGGGGGTAAAGCTGGTGATTGTGCTGGCAGCGGGCATGCGGGGACAATTAAATGCAGAAGCGATCAGTCAATACGACGCCATGCAACAGATCGCGGCAAAATACACCATGCGCGTCCTCGGCCCTAATAGCCTTGGCATGATCTTACCTTGGCTGAATCTCAATGCGTCATTTGCGCCGGTCCCTGCCAATAAGGGCAATATTGCCTTTGTCTCTCAATCTGCAGCGGTATGCACCACCATCTTAGATTGGGCACGCAACAAACGTATTGGCTTTTCCACCTTTATCTCACTCGGTGAAGCAAGCGATATCGACTTTCCAGAGTTACTCGATTTTCTTTGTCGTGACAGCAAAACCGACGCCATTTTGCTGTATGTCGACTCAATACGCGACGCGCGCCAATTTATATCAGCCGCCCGCGCCGCTGCCCGTAATCGGCGGATCCTGGTACTTAAAAGCGGCCGCACACGAGGCGGCTCGGTGGCACTCGAGCAGCTCAGTCATACCAATATTGGTTTAGATGCCGCCTACGATGCGGCAATTCGCCGCTCAGGTATGCTGCGCGTTAACAATACGCACGAGCTGTTTGCGGCGGTGGAAACCCTTGCTCACTCGGTGCCACTCCGTGGTGAACGCCTTGCAATTATTACCAATGGGGGCGGGCCGGCGGTGATGGCCGTCGATACGCTGATGGATGCTGGCGGCAAGTTAGCAACGCTGAGCGAGCAAACGCTCGACGCCTTGCATCAGGTCCTTCCCAAAAGCTGGTCGCAAACCAACCCCATTGACATCGTGGGGGACGCCGATACGCAACGGTATCAAGCGGTGATTGACATTGTGTTAAACAGTGACGATGCCGATGCCGTGCTTATCATGCATTCTCCCTCAGTCACTGCGCCGGGCTTGAGTACCGCCAAGGCCATTATCCATTCACTCAAAGAAAACCCACGCGCGCGTCGATTTAATATTCTGACCAATTGGCAAGGCGAAGGCGATGATGCCACGGTCGCGCGTCTCGCTTTTACCCATGCCGGTTTTCCGACCTATCGTACGCCCGAAAGCGCCGTCACCGCCTACATGCATCTCGTGGAGTATCGGCGCAACCAAAAGCAATTAATGGAAACGCCCACCTCGACGGGGAATATGGACTACGACTTGCCCGCCGCTCGCGCGTTTATCGATCAAGCAGAAGATATTGAGCATTTGACCTTAACCACCCACGAAGTCCGCCCCTTACTCGAAGCCTATGGCATGCAAGTAATAGCAACCTGGTTAGCTAACGATTCGGTCGAAGCCGCGCAAATTGCTGAACAGGTTGGCTACCCGGTCGCGGTAAAACTGCGCTCACAAGATATCCGACACAAATCGGATGTACAGGGCGTCATGCTCAATCTACGCACTGGCGCTGAAGTCGCGAATGCCGCCCAAGCCATTGTGGATCGTGTCACGGTTACCTTTCCAGACGCGCGTATTGAAGGCCTGTTAGTCCAATCCATGGCTCATCGCGCTGGCGCGCAAGAATTGCGGGTGACCATTAGCAATGATCCCGTGTTCGGCACTATCATTCTGCTGGGTGAAGGGGGCTCGGATTGGGATGTGACCAAGGATGCTGCGGTTGCGATCCCACCATTGAACATGGCATTGGCACGTTACCTGGTCATTGGCGCGATAAAGAGCGGCAAAATCAAACAACGTGGTTTTCCGATCTCTATTGATATTCCCCGCTTATGCCGTTTTTTAGTGACCCTGTCACAGATGATCATTGATTGCCCAGAGATTGATGAACTCGATATTCACCCTTTATTGGTGTCTGGCAATGAGCTGACTATTCTCGATGCCTCCCTACGGTTGCGTGATTACGCAGGCAGTCAACAAAAGCGGTTAGCGATACGCCCCTACCCGAAAGAGCTTGAGCAGCCTATCCAGCTCAAAAATGGGCAGACCATTCTGCTTCGTCCTATTCTTCCCGAGGATGAACCGACGCATAAAGCCTTCGTAGAAAAAGTCTCTGAAGAAGATTTGTATCGTCGCTTTTTTTCCGACGTCGGCGAACTCAACCATGAAGCGCTGGCAAATCTGACCCAAATTGATTATGACCGTGAAATGGCACTCGTGGCTACTTACCATCTTGCGTCTGGCGAAGAAGAGATTTGGGGGGTAGCACGCTTGCTGGCAGATCCACAAAACACCGACGCTGAGTTTGCCGTGCTCGTGCGTTCCGATCTGAAAGGGATAGGTTTAGGTCGCGTGCTTATGCAAGCCATCATCGATTACGGTCGCCAAGCGGGATTATCGCGGATCACCGGGATGACGATGCCCAATAACCGAGGGATGATAACCTTGGCACAAAAATGTGGTTTTAGTATTGATGTGCAAATGGAAGATGGCATTGTCGATATGCAACTGTCTTTGCACCCGCATCCGCCAGTTAACGACTAAAAACGTCTAAACGGACTTGGGCTGCATGCATCGGCCGGACGAGCGCGGCTAAAAACGAGCAAGCGAAACGCTGTTTTACCTACGTGTGACCAATGGGAATATCCCCTGCTTGCAGGTAGGGCGCTAAGAGCTTGGGAAGCTGGCGTACTAACCATGATTTAGCATTACCCATCCGATTACGTTTCCAGGCCACCCCAAGCGTTAGCTCAAATGGCTCTCCGCCTTTCAAGCGTTTTAAACGGCCCGCATTGAGATCATCTTGTATCCAAAACCAAGGCAGCGTCCCGATCCCTTGTCCGTTTAAGATCGCCGCGTATTTATCGTGCATTGAACTGACGGTGAGCCGCGGCTGGTCTTCTAACACATTAAAGGTTTTAGGTTGCATACCACGCGCAGTATCCGCCACCGCCACCCCGCGGTATTTGGCACGCACATCAGGCTCAACGGGACGCGCCTCTTTGTGAATGGGATGGTCGGGCGCGGCTACCCAATAGGCGCTCATCTCGCCCAAAGGCTGCACCTTTATGCCCTGCGGCACCGTGTCGGGAATGGGTGCTACCAACACATCAGCGCGGTCTTGGGCCAGCGCTTCCCAGCATCCTGCCAAGATTTGCTCGGTCAACTTAAGGCGCGTATTGCTTTTCTTCGCCAAGCGCTCGATCAGAGGAAAGAAGAAGTGGCTTTTAAACAGCCCATCATAGGCCAGGCAAATCTCCAACTCCCATCCGTGTGCCAAGGAGGCCGCATCGGCGACCATCTCATCGGCGGCATTCAATAACATCCGCCCACGTTCAACCAATAAATACCCCGCATCGGTAAATGTGGCGCGATGTCCGGAGCGATCAAAAATCACCAAACCCAGCTCGTCTTCGAGTTTTTGAACCTGGTAGCTTAATGATGACGGCGCACGATTCAATGATTCAGCGGCGGCAGCAAAACTTCCTTTTCTCTCAATGGCATCCAGCACTTGTAGGGCTTCAAACGATAGCATGACTGTCTCTTGATGATCGCCCAATCGGGCTGCGTTATTAACTCTAAACACTATATCAGGGTTTCGCTCACCACCCTATTGTAAATATGCCCGAGTCCCCACTTGGTTAAGTGCAATAAATCAGGCATATAGCACAAAACCACAAAGGACTGGGTTTTCTTTTTCAAGAAGGTGTCATACTGTAAAACAGAGGTGACAATGAGACTAGACCGAATTGAAATAGCAGGCTTTCGTGGTATCAACCGCCTGTCACTGCAAGTAGATGAACTGACCGTTTTAATCGGTGAAAATGCATGGGGGAAATCTTCTCTACTCGATGCGTTAGAAATTGCCCTCCACCCCAGTGGCGATAAACCTCAATTCAAACGCTCGGACTTTCATGTCGACCATGTTCTGGGGGTCTTGCCTGAACAACAGTTTCAAATCATTCTCCGTTGGCAAGAGAGCTTTCCCGGTGAGCATAAAGCGCGTCGCTATCGCCGTTTTAAACCCGTTTGGAATGGAACCAACGCGGGTTGCCGAACCCTTGATTATTGCTTGAGYGCCACCATCCAAGAAAGCAAGGTCTCGGTACGAAGAGCGTTTTTATCCTCACAAGGCGATATGATTGAGCACGAAAACAGTGACGCACTCGCCAGCCACCTGATGCAAATCCATCCTGTCGTTCGTGTGCGTGATGCAAGGCGCATGCGCGTACCAGGACAAGCGGTCACCAAAGATAACACCCGTCTTGAGCAGCGGTTAGACAACACTTATCGCCGCCTGTTGATGATGCCTGGCCATGTGAATAAAGGCGAGATAAAGAGCGGCCTGCATGCCATGCGTCAATTGCTCGATCACTATTTTGCCGCCTACGAGCATGACCGCGATCCTTATCCCATTCATGCCCCAGGCGCATTGGCCATCACGCATAACCAAATGCACCCGCTCGAAGCGGTGGCCGCAAACACCTCTAATCAAAGCCGGCTCGTGCTCATGGGCCTATTAAGTGCGTTTGTCCGAGCACGCGGGCCTAAACAGCTCAAACGCAATGCGCGGCCAGTGATGCTATTTGAAGATCCAGAGGGGCGACTTCATCCAACCTTACTGAACCAAGCGTGGCGCTTGATTCAGTTGATGCCGATGCAAAAGCTTCTTACTACCAATAGTGGTGATTTGCTCGCGGGTGTACAACTAGACCATATTCGCCGTCTGGTGCGACACCCCACCGAAACCCATAGCCACCAAGTACCGTCTCACCTTCTCAGCCAAGACGAGCGTCGCCGCGTCACCTTCCATGTTCGTTTTCACCGACCCAGTGCACTGTTTGCACGCTGTTGGCTATTGGTCGAGGGTGAAACAGAAATTTGGCTGTTTAACGAGCTGGCGCGATTGCAAGGTTATGACTTAGCGGCAGAAGGGGTACACCTTATCGAGTTTGCCCAAAGCGGTTTGCGGCCGTTGATCAAGGCCGCCAAGGCCTTGGGCATTGAATGGCATTTAGTAGCAGATGGCGATATGGCTGGTAAAAAGTACGCCGCGACGGCGCGCGGGCAAATAGAGCATCAACCAGAGGGCGCGCGTTTAACCGTGCTGCCTGACCGCGACATTGAACACTACCTATATAATAACGGCTATGAGCCTTTGTTTCGCGATATGGCCGGCGTCACGGGACAGCAGCCTCATATGAACGACAAACGCATTATCGCCAAAGCCTTAAAACGCTATGCCAAGCCCGACGCCGCGCTGGCCATTATCGCTTATACCGAGAACGAGTTAAACGCCCCGATCCCCAAGCTGTTGCGCTGGGTTATCCAACGCGCAATCGGTCTGGCTAGGGGGGTTGGTTAACGCCCCTAACGCGTTCTGTTCGCGCACTATGGCTCCACCCGCTCAAAGAAAAGCGTGACTTTGCCGACTTCTATACCCCATTTACGCATCGAAGTGACGTTAAAGAGGCGATCTTGGTCTTGGCGAAACATCCAATCGTCAAAGTGGAGTTGGTATTCGCTGTCGCCAACTGGCACTACTAAGTCGTACCGCCAATTAAGCGCATTGCCCGCCACCACCCCTTTTGCCGTCCCGACGATGTCGCCAGCCGTCCCTGTATAAGTCCCGTCAGGGTGACGTTTAATCGTCCAAACTCGGGTTTGCGTTTCGCCATCGGCATACACAAAGGATTCATCCAGTGTCAGTGTGTCTCCCTCTACCACACCTTCGATATCAACAACGAAGCGTCGGGTTTGCTCACCGGTAAAATCTTGCACCATACCCCAGGCTTTTGTTTGTCCCTCAAAGTATTCAAACAAGTTAAAGTCCGGCTTTTGACCTTGGTAATCATCAATATCGGCAGAGCACGCCACCACCAGCATGGCACTCACCAATACCGTTAGAATCTTGCCTATCGTCTGCGTCATTTTTCTCATGGCGTTTCTCCTAATAATGCTCGACGATGATCTGGATAATCCGTGTCTTCCGATAACCAGATCGCGAGAAATGCATCCGCCAGCTCGGTGTCATCCACGGTCAATGTCGTTTGCCAGCTTTCTCCTTTTGGCTGGGCGTAAAATATCCCTTTTTGTGCGTGGCGCACGAATGCCAAACGATCGCCTTCTTCAATATCCCCCCACGCTTTGTCTAGCGCTTTTTCCCAACGCGCTCGTTGTGTTTCCGTAAAGCCCAAGTGCTCCCACTGATCCTTGGTTGCTTTCATCAGTCGTTGATCACTGATGTCGCGCGCGTAGGTAATCACTAGCGCGTGGGGTGCTTGCGCTTGATAACGCCCGGTCGGTGAGCGCAGTGATGACTGATAGATGGTCCACCAGCCCCAAGTTAACGTCGCTTCGCCAACTTGTGGCCAGCTTTGCCATTTCATTGACGACGTCGTGGTCTCGACCGCATAGCTAGGCATTGCGAGCACAAGCATTAATATAAGGTGTTTGACCCGCCTATTCATGGCTCTCTCCTTGTCGCGGTAGAACGGGCACGCAACTGATGTTGCAGCCATTGCATCAGGTTAATCAGGAAGATGCTGTAGACTAACCAGACCCCTATCAGTACCGCGCCAGTGGCCCATAGTGACTGTGGGAAGCTTAAAACCCCTAAACGCTCTCCTGCCCAGTAACTGCTCGCGCCACCCAAACTGCCCAGCGCCGTCATAAACCAAAATGCACGTGCAAGGATCAGGTCACGCATTAACCAGACAAAACTGCAAAATCCTAGCCACAGTAATAGTAGCCACAGCGGCATCACAACGTACTCAGTATCAACCGCTAACCACTGTGTGTGAAGTAATAGGCTATCACCGATCAACCCAACAGGCGTGAGTACGGCCATTGCCCACATCACGCTGCGGTCATAAAGGATCGCGCCCAGCAACATCGCGACCATCAACCACTGAAAGCTCGGCGGACCGAGCGCCGCCGAAAACCAGTAAACATTGAACAATAAAGAAATAACGACAAAGCGCACGAATTATGCCTCTCGCCAAGCGGGGCGACTTAGGAGTAGCTGTACCGCACTGATCGTGCGCTCCTTAAAACCGCCCTCACAATAACAAAAGTAATAGCGCCACAAACGCGCAAACCGATCGTCATAGCCGTAGTCGCGCAGTGCGTCTGTCTGCTGATTGAAGCGTGTGTGCCAATCCGCCAAGGTTTGTGCGTAATCCAAGCCGATGTCTTTTAAGTCTCTGATCACAAAATCAGTTTGAGCGGTGAGGTGAGACAACAACACACTCACTGAAGGTAAGAATCCTCCGGGGAAAATATGCTTTTGGATAAAGTCGACGTTACGGCTGTAATGTTCGTAACGCTGATCAGCAATGGTGATCGCTTGGATAGCCATCAAACCATCAGGCTTAAGCAAGGCCTGACATTGACGCACAAAAGTGTCCAAGTACTCTTTCCCCACCGCTTCAATCATTTCAATCGAGACCAGTTTGTCGTATTCACCAGTCAGATCGCGGTAGTCTTGTTGTAGCAGCGTGATCTTATCTTCCAGCCCTTCTCGCTCGACACAGGCTTTCGCCCACGCATATTGCTCTTGTGAAATAGTGGTGGTAGTCACGCGGCAGCCGTAATGTTTAGCCGCGTAGATCGCCATGCCTCCCCAGCCGGTGCCAATCTCGAGCAAATGATCATTTGCAGTCAGCGCAAGTTGTCGGCAGAGTCGGTCCATCTTCTCAACTTGGGCTTGTTCCAGCGTCATTTCTTTGTCTGTGTAAATAGCACTGGAATACAGCATTTGCTCATCAAGAAAATGGCGGTACAAGTCGTTGCCGAGGTCATAATGTGCTGCGATGTTGCGGCGCGCGGTCTCTTTTTCATTGCGATTGCGCCAGTGAGCAAGCTTGTTACCCAACCCCACCAACCAGCCAGTGTGCTTTTCAATTTTGTCGATAGCAGGAAGGTTGCGAGCAAATACGCGAATGACGTCAGTTAAGTTTGGCGATTCCCACCAACCATCGATGTATGCCTCGGCCGCCGCAATGCTGCCGCCGGTTAAAATCCGGGTGTAAAAGCGTGGGTCGTGTACCAGGACGGATGCATGTAATTGTGCCTGAGGATCACCACACTGTAAGGTCTGGCCCTGCTCATCGACCAGAGAAATACACGCCTCATCAACGTGTGCTAGCAAGGTGTAAACCAACTGCTTGGCGTAGTGCTCTTTACGTGTCAGCGTGCGTTGACTCTGAGGGACGTCCGTTGCAGACATAATTACTCCTTCTTCGCACTCGGGTGCGGATAAAACGGTGCGCCCTTTATCCATAGTTTGAGCGCTTGCCAATAAATACCAATGACAACTTTTACTGTTTCCATCGGCGTCCGGATCAATAACTTATTCAGTGTTTTTGATGTAAACGGACGTCGCTGCAGTCCCAGTGTGGCGTCGAATTCTTTCTGTTGTCGGTGAGCCTCGAGGTGCAAGTGAACCCGCTTACCTAAGGGGCGCAGACGCCAGTGATAACGCTGCTTAATAGGATTAAACGGAGAGACATGAAACGCTTTGTCATGTTCATACCGTTGACCCGCAGGCACGGCATAATAATGCCGCTCTCCCCACGGGGTATTACTTACCTCGGCTAATAAATAACGCCAGTTATGCGCTTGGTCATAGAGGTAATAAAAGTTGGCCGGACTAAAATACACGCCCAAATAACGTAGCTGGCACAACGCATACACTTTCCCCTCAATGCGCTCGCCTGTCAGTTCTTGAATCTTATCGATGCATGCTGCTTTGGTATCCGCTTGTCCATTCAAATAATCGCGGTGATCAAAGGCGGCTACCCCCCACTTGCCCAAGCGAAACCCTTTGACCTGCGATGCCAGCAAACTAAGCTCATCCAGATCAATCACAGGCATAAACACCGGGTAATTGAACGTGTGTTTTATTGGGCTAAAACGCCGATGCCGCACGTGTCCGACATACAAACCGCTATTTAGTGCTGAAACCGACTCACTCACGAATTGATCCCCTCCACCACATCAAGCGCACTCCGCACACCATCCTCGTGAAAGCCGTTATACCAGTAGGCGCCACAGAACCAGCTACGTTGCTGGCCATTCACTCGATGGCGCTGTTGCTGTGCGGCAACACTGTCGGTATTAAATACGGGGTGAGCATAGACAAATTGCTTGAGAATTTTACTCGGCTCAATCCTGTCGGTTTGATTTAGCGTCACGCAGAATGTCTCAGGCGCCTGAATTGACTGCAATATATTCATATTGTAGGTCAAAGCCGCCGGATCTGTGTCTATTTTATCTGACAAGGGCAAATGATAGTTCCAACTCGCCCAGGCGCCTTGACGCTTGGGCAACAGCGATGTATCGGTATGAAGCACAACCTCATTGTCTTGATAGGGAATCGCCCCGAGCACCTGTTGCTCCGCTTCACTAGGATCGGACAGCATGGCCAAGGCTTGGTCACTGTGACAGGCAAAAATCACCTGTTCAAACGCTTGTTCACCGGCCTCTGTCGTCACCCATACCGCATCAGGGGTACGGCGAACCTGTGTCACCGGTGAATTCAGGTGGATCTTATCCTCAAAGGCAGGCGTGAGCTTTTTAACATACTCACGAGAGCCACCGGGGATCACATACCATTGCGGCCGATTCGCGATATCCAATAAGCCATGGTTTTGGAAAAAACGTAGAAAGAACGCCAAGGGGAAACCACGCATATCCGACAAAGTGGATGACCAAATCGCCGCGCCCATGGGGAGAATATAGTTTTGACAAAAATAATCGCTGAACCCATGTTGATTGAGAAAATCACCCAAGGTGTTGAGTGCGCCTTGCCGCTCAGCCTCACCCGTGGCATGTGCGTCGCGCGCAAGGCGATTAAATCGCATAATCTCGGCCAAAAAGCGGTAGAAACGCACATTGATAACATTACGCTTCTGCGCAAATAACGAGGAAAGGCTGTGCCCGTTATACTCCAGTCCATTCGCATCATTGCGGACACTAAAGCTCATCTGAGAAGGTTGGCGATCCACACCAATTTCATTGAGTAAACGTTCATAGTTCGGGTAGGTGCGATCGTTAAAAACGATAAAGCCGGTATCAATCGCGTACTGTTCACTGGCGACCTCGACATCGACTGTCGCCGTGTGGCCCCCCAAATAATCATTCGCTTCAAACAAGGTGATATCATGCTGTTTATTGAGATAGTGAGCACAGGTTAAACCGGCAATGCCTGAGCCGATGATGGCAATTTTCATGCTTTAGTTCCTTGTCATACGTCGTGCGAGGGCTCGCTGCCAGGACATGGGCAGTAGCGCGAGAAACTTGAGAATAAAGGTAAATTTCCGCGGAAAATGTATTTCCGTTTTTCCTTTTGCCAATCCTTTTTGAATGGCTTCAGAGGCTTGCTCCACCGTGATGCGCATCGGCATCGCAAAGTCGTTTTGGTCTGTCAGTGGCGTCTTTACAAATCCCGGCGAGATAAGTGACAGCGTCACCCCTTGCTGTGCCAAATCGACCGATAAGGTGTTGGCAATGTAGCTAATCGCCGCCTTTGATCCGCCGTATGCTTCCGCACGTGGCAGCGGCATATAACTGGCCGAGGAGCCGACAATGGCAAGATGCGTGCTGTGAGTGAACCGAGCCTGTAGCGCTTCAATACAATGGAGAACACCGAAGACATTGATCTCAAACACACGCTTAAACAGTGCCACATCGACTTTGCCATGGTCGATATATTCACACGTCCCGGCATTTAAAATAATTAAATCAGGAAAGACGCTTAGGTTACCCAGCGCTTGATGCGTTTGTTCGCTATCCGTAGCATCAAACGCCAATGCGTCTAGTGATGCGTGATCGCGAGCCATGGTGTTGAGCTTGTCTTGGTTCCGTCCACAAGCTGTTACATGCCAGCCTTGACGTGCATAGTCTCTTGCCAATTGCTCACCAATTCCCGACGTCGCGCCGGTGATCAATACGTGTTTCATTGTCCTAGCCTCGTTTTGATATGTTTGAGCAGGCGACCTATCACAGGCAGCGCTTCGTACAGCATTTCACCTAAGTCGAAGTAATCACGATGCCGAATGATTTTGCCGTCACAAAAACATAAGTGAGAACAGCCCTGGACTTGTCGCGTTTTTCCCCCATCCAGCTTGGGGTGCGATAACATCATGGTCCAGGTCACAAAGGCATCATCTCCGTCTACCGCGGTCGTGTGTATATGAAATTGACAATCAGTCACGTTTTCGTACAGCAGCGAAAAATACTGGATAAACGCCTCTAAGCCAGTTATCTCGTGCGCAGGATCGATAAACACAATCTGTGGGTGATAAATCGTCGCCAGTGATGACAAGTTATCTTTATTGAGCGCTTGATAGGTCGTCACAAATTGCGACACACCGACATGGGTTGGCGAGCGAGTCATGGTGTTTGCTCCTGAGGCTGATCCTTCGCCGCTTCAAATATGGCTAGCGCCTTTTTACGCTGAGTGGCGTGATCCAACACCGGACGCGGATAATCAAGGGACTGGGCATACTTATCCGCCCACTGCCAGGGGTTGTGAATATGCTTGCCTGGCACCTCTTTAAGCGCCGGTAACCAGCGACGAATAAAGCGCCCATCGCTATCAAATCGCTCTCCCTGTGTGGTCGGATTAAAGATCCGAAAGTAAGGTTGAGCATCGGTCCCCACCGACGCAGACCATTGCCAGCCCCCGTTGTTCGAGGCAAAATCGCCATCAATCAGTTTGGACATGAAGTAATCTTCTCCCCAGCGCCAATCGATAAGCAGATCTTTGGTCAAAAAGCTCGCCACAATCATTCTCAATCGGTTATGCATCCAACCCGTTTGATTAAGCTGGTGCATGGCCGCATCCACAATGGGGAAGCCCGTTTTTCCCGTCTTCCAAGCCTCAAACAATGTCGGGTCGTTATCCCATACCACGGATTCGCCCCAGGCTAAAAAGCTGTACTTTTTGCTGATTGCTGGGTTTTGTGCGCTCACTTCCTGATAAAAATCACGCCAAATAAGCTCCGACAGCCAGGTGGCAGCCCCTGTATCGGGCTCGCGCCAATCGGCTTGCTCTTCTTGTAAACGCGCCAAGCATTGACGCGGGGATAATGCGCCAATGGCCAAATAAGGAGAAAGCTGACTGGTGGCATCCACCGCCGGAAAGTCACGCTGTCGTTTATAATCCGCCACTTGCTCGCGGCAGTAACGACGCATGTGCGCGAGGATCCCTTTCTCATCGGACGCCCAGTCCGAGACATCCTCCATCGGATAATCAAAATGAATCGGTTGAAGCTGTGAAAAGATCGCGTCAACGGCTGAGTTTGTCTCGCGCTTGGATGGTTTTTGGCACGGTGAAACATCCATGCCGTCTAGGGCTCGTAAGCAGGCTTTTTTGAAGGGAGTAAACACCTTATACGGTTCACCTTTTCCTGATTTTATGGTACCCGGGGCGAATAAATTGCGGTCATCATAGGCATACCATGCGATGCCTTTGTCCGCCAACGCCGCACACACCTGTTCATCACGCTTGCTTTCATTAAGCTCGTACTCCTTGTTGGCAAACACCGCTGTTGCGCCAATGCGGTGCGCATAGTCGGCCACTTTTTCTGCCGATTGAGGAAAGTCAGCCGCGCGCTCCACCACTAAAGGAATATTTTTCGCGCTAAGCTCCTCACGTAACGCGTCTAGCCGCGCCTTAATAAGGCCCGCTTGCTTGGGCGAAAGGTGGTGCGATGCCCACTGTTCCGGTGTCTCAATAAAAATCCCCACCACGGGCTCGGACGCGTCGCTGGCTGCGCTCAACGCACGATTATCCAGCCCGCGTAAATCGCGCCGAAACCAGACTAGATGCATAACGTTTTGTTCTCCTTAAGTTCTGCCAACTCGTCACCGTGTACGGAGCAGATAAAAGCTTGGCTCACCACCTCAATATCATCTTGAGCCAGGCAATGGCGTACCTGATTGAGTTGGGCACGATCGAGCCGACGATTTGCCATCAAGGCCAATGTTCTCGCCCCCTGCTCCCGCATCACCTCAACCAACATATTCAATTGTTGATGCGGGCTTGACAGAATAGTGACGCTGTAACCCTTCTCGTTGAGTGCCATAGCTATCAGCACACGTTGGTATTCACTGGTCACGGTTAAGGAGACAAGCCAGCATCGAAATGGTGSATGCCGTTTTGCATTCGCCGCCAGCGCTGTTCGGCATCGATCGATCACGGCGCTTTGCCACAGGTCGCGCTGTAACAAACGTACCGCTTCCTCGTCGTCACCTAACCATTGGTCGACTGGGGTAAAGGCATGCTCGACTAACCAATAGAAGGGATACTCTTTTAAAAGCGTGTCCAGAACGTTCCCTAGCCGTTTAACCGAGAATGTGTGAATACAGTCAATCAGTTCACGTGCCACGCTGTCATCGCCCGTGTCTGCCGACACGGGAATGTGAGCCAGAAGTGGCTTGACCTTGCTGATCGGTACGCCTTTATCTAACCATTGAAGAATATGAGCGATAGTCTCTACATCTTCTTGGCTATAAAGCCGATGTCCCTTGGCCGTTCGCTCAGGCGCAAGCAATCCATAACGTCGCTGCCAAGCACGCAGCGTGACAGGGTTAACCCCGGTTTGATCCGCGACCTGACTGATGGTCAGAGCGTGAGTCGTGTTAAAGGCCATAGCGAAGCCTCAGCGCATCAGGATAAGGCTTGAGATAGGCTTGGTTAGCTAAGTACGCATCAGGGTGATTATGGAGGTGATGCGAAATCAACGTCAGCGGCGCCAGTAAAGGCATGGTGCCCTGACGATACGCATGAATAAGGTTCGCTAACTCAGCTTTCTGGCTTTTATCAAGGTTGTTTTTAAAATAGCCTTGCAGGTGCATCAGCACGTTGGTGTGTTTTTTACGCGTCGCACGAATGGCGATAGCTTGCATAAACGCGGTGCGGTACTGTTCAAAAAAACGATCAAGGTCATAATGGCCGATGTTGGCCATAAATCGCCCAAGCTCACGGTACTTTTCAGGTGAGTGCGCCATCAGCACCAATTTATAGCGTGAGTGGAAATCGACAAGGGCTTTCTTGGTAACCCCTTGCTCGACACTCTGGTAAAGATCATCAAGCGCAAATAGCCGAAAAACAAAGTTCTCTTTGAGGATAGGATCGTTAAGCCGGCCGTCTTCTTCAACGGGTAGCCATGGCATACGCGCCATCAGTGCCTGAGTGTAAAGCCCTACCCCGGAAATATCGGAGGCGTAACCATTCTCGCGGTAGACTTTCACCCGCTCCATGCCACAAGTCGGTGACTTAGCACAAACAATGTAGCCACGCAGTGATTGATGAGCGAGCTCCTCCGCTTTTTGCTCACTGAACGCCGTCATTTTTTCGGTGTAATCTTTTTGCTGATCTTTGGTTTCCACCAGCCTCACTGACAAATCGCCTTTGTCGACTARCCGAATAGCGGGGCGCGGTACAGGGAGTCCGATCCCGACTTCAGGGCATACTGGCACAAAGTCTACATAGGGTGCCAACTCTTTGCTGACAAAGGGACTCCGCTTATGACCACTGTCGAATCGTACTTTTTCGCCAATAACACAGGCGCTAACACCGACGGGGAATGACATAACTGACCTCTACACTAGCCGCGCCGTATTGGCTACGGAGTTGTACATTTATAAGATGTTGTAC
>NZ_MUET01000043.1:0-25829 GCF_001995685.1 Salinivibrio sp. IB282
GGTTAATAGTTGCCATTAAATAGCTCCTGATATTACTTAACGTATAAGTGTGAAAAATCTAGCCCCAATACAACAGGGACGCGAAATTTTAGGCGTCGGGGTATGGGGTGTCAAGATTTATACAGAGATCTTTGCATTGTTTGTTTTTCGAACAGCACGCGGGGGATTTTCACACACGACAAAGACTAGCCGATTACCATGTCATTTGCGTGACATGTTCAGCGCTCAAATCGAYCAATTGATGCATATCAATCAGCTCAGCACTGGGGTGTAGTTTCTCACCAAGCCCACGAGCGTCCACATCCTCTTTCAGCAAATAAACAGCATGCGTCTCGGTAAACAATCGGATTGCCCACTCGCTCCCCGCCACCCCGGCGACAACAGCATCACTGATCAAGACAATCGCACTGTTCGATGGCGCGTAGTCTAAGCACTGTGCCAAGGCTTGACGGCTGTATGGTGAGTGTTTGACCAGGTGAAGCACGGCCTTCTCCTTAAAAATGTAGAATGCGATCGCAGCCTGACAGCTGCGTTTTGATTTGCTCGACGGATAACGCTTGAGTCGACAGCACCGTAGACGTTTGCTCAAGTCCTCGTGCGGTCAACGAGGCCTGACAGGCATAAATCGCTTCGACATCACACAAGGGGAGCATTTTAAAGCTGGCGATATAGTCACGGCTCAAAATCTGGCTCGGTTGCTGCCCTTCAAGCAATTGAAAGACACCGTCGCCGATAAAAAACACCACCAAGTTGTCACAAAAGGCGGACGCAGCAAGCAGTGCATCAAGCCCTTCTCGGCCACTTGCGCTGCCATGAGGTGCCGAGGAAAAAACAAACCCTATTTTCATCACTGCCCTCTTAAAATTGCATCACACGGTCGGCGGTCAATAAAGCTTCCGCCAGCGCCCCAAGCCCCGCTTGGGAAAAGTCGGTTGCCAAGGTGCTTTGCGATAACCCATGTTGTGCCGCTTCCTGATCACTGATCACACCACGGCGCAGCGCCGCCGCCACGCACGTTTCCAGTTGCACCTGATGATCTCGCGCGAGAGTTTGCCACGCGCCCACCAAATCAAATTCATCATTTGCAGGGACAGTGCTCGCTGCCCCATTCAATACACCATCTTGATAGAAAAATACCTTACTGACTTGATGCCCAGCCTCTATTGCCGCACAAGCAAACTGATACGCGGTACGTGCCATTTGTGTGCCGTAAGCCGGCTCCGTGACCACTAACACATATTGCAATTTCATGACGCCGCCTCTTCGGTTTTACGTTGTCTAACGTAGAGGTACACCGTGTGTTTAGAGATATTCAGCCTAGCCGCGACCCGATTAATGGCATCTTTGATATCAAAAATCCCTTTATCATAGAGCGCCATGACGATTTGGCGGTTTTTGGTATTGTTAGACACTGTCTTATCCGCATTCACCTCTTCAACGGTTCGCTCGACCGTTTTATCCACCAGCTCTTCCACATCACTGGCAAAATTAACCGATGAGGCCGCTTGCTTCGCTTGGTCGTCGGGGATGAAGGCTTGCAGTACCTGAGAAAAAGGCGCGTCTAAATTGATATTGATACATAACAGCCCAATGATGCGGTTGTCCCCGTTACGAATGGCCACCGTGATTGATTTCATCAAGGTGCCACTTTTCGCACGGGTAAAGTAAGCGCGAGAGAAGTTGCGCTCGGAGCCCTCGATATCACGCAGCATGCGCAAGGCTAAGTCAGTGATGGGTGAACCCACCTGACGCCCGGTATTTTCACCGTTGGCGATTTTTATCGCCGACTTATTTAAATCGTCTAATGCATGCAGCACGATTTCACAGTGCTCACCAATCAAGGCGGCTAGCCCATCGACCACGGCCGAGTAGGACTGCAAGATAATGCTGTCTTGTTGGTTAAGTGGATTGGGCTCGATGAGCTCACTTTCCGTCATAATGTTCGCGCCAAAACCCTCTGTCGGTACCACGTACGCCTACCCTTATTCGACCATTTATCTTTATTGCTCTGCGCTCAGTTTAACAGAATTCCTATCTAAAAATGCAAAAAGCCCCGGCAACGCCGGGGCTGGTATCACGGGTCAAGACCTTAGCTTTTAGCCTTGGCTCGCGCTATCACCTTCTTTCGCATCATCTTTGATTTCGAGCAACTCAACATCAAATACCAAGGTTGAGTTGGCAGGAATCGATGCGGTGTCTTGGTCACCATAAGCCAGCTCTGGCGGTACAACAAAGGTAAACTTAGAGCCGACCGGCATCAGCTGCACCCCTTCAGTCCAGCCAGGGATCACTCGATTGAGTGGGAAAGTGGCCGGTTCACCACGATCGTATGAGCTATCGAATTGCGTACCGTCAGTCAGGGTACCTTTATAATGCACCACAACCGTATCTTCTGCTGATGGCTTCTCACCATCACCCATGCTATCGACTTTGTACAACAGCCCAGAATCAGTTTCTTTCACGCCTTCTTTCTGCGCGAACTCAGTGCGGTATTTTTCACCGTCAGCGATCGCGGCTTCTGCTTTTTCTTTTGCTTGTTGCTGGGCAAGCTTGGTCACACGCTGATCAAGCGATTGCAACGCCGACTGTGCTTGCTCATCGGTTAACTTTGACTCACCTTGAAAGACGTCTTGCACCCCTTGCAATACCACCTCTTTATCCAGCTCGAGACCAATTTCGGCCTGCTGCTCCAAGTTGGCGTTGAGGTATTGCGCCAAAGAAGCGCCAATCGCGTAGGCTGCTTTGTCGTCTTCGTTGGCAAACGCCGCTTCAGCTTGTTCAGCCGCTTGGTTGGTTTGCTCTACTTTTGCGTCTTCTTGTTGACAGCCGACGGCAAAGGCAACGGTTGCCGCGAGTAGCGACATCTTCATTACTGATTTCATTGGGTACTCCGTTGATGGTAAGGATTAATCCTCGTATTGTATTTACTGACGCATCCACCATGCGAAAGCCTGATTCTATCCATATACTCGTGGTTATATGGCTGCACACTCTGGAACTCAAGTATGATGCCCAAAATCCGCCACATTGTTGGCATTTTTATTCTGTTAAGCAGCCTAACGGGCTGCTGGCAGTCTGGCAAAGAAGCCCAGCGCTGGTCAATCCACCCTGAGGGCGCCACCAGCTTTAGTCTTAGCCGCGATGGCCGTTTTGCTTTACTCGCCTCGGACGAAACCGACATTGTGCTGTGGGATCTGGTCACCAATCAGCAGTTGGCGGAGCTAGGGCCGCAAGATCCCAATGCCAACCCTGTCGTGGTCAGCCATATTTCCGATAATAAGCGCTACGCTATCACCGCAACGGCACAAAACTTTGCCGTTTGGGATCTGGCTTGGAGCCAGTCTCAAGGACTCTGGTCTATTTCTGACGGCATCATCCGCGATGCCGCGATCAGCAACAATGGTGAAAAGCTGGTACTGGCCATGTCTAGCGGTAAAGCATTATTCATCGACTTAGGCACGGGAAGGCGCCTAGAGTTCCTTGCGCATCGCGATAAAGTCAATGCGGTCGCGATTTCCCCCAATGGTGCTTACGTTCTGTCAGGGGGGAATGACCATCATGCCTATTTTTGGGATACCGAGTCGGGGCAAATTATCAACGACTTCGCCTATGATCAACGGGTTAAGCAAGTGGCCTTGCATCGTGAAGGGCAATACGCGTTCGTCTCTGATGGCGGCAATCGCGCGGTGATTTGGGCTTTGCCCAGTGGTGAAAAGGTAAGTGAGCTGGATATTTTTGCTCGCCAAGCGATTTACGCCAGTGCCCGTTTTTCCGATGATGGCCGTCAGTTGGCCACAGGCACCCCCTCACAGCGGGTCGAATTATGGGACGTACAAAGCGGTGAAAACATTGGCCGCTGGCAAGCCTTGGCGCAACCAGACACTCGCCCACCTAGCGCAGTCGTGTATGATGTGGCTATCGACCCCACCGGGCGAGTGATTTCCGGGACATCAGCCGGTATCGCCCAAGCTTGGTTAACCGACGCGCAATAGCGAGAGAGCAGTATGAGCGAGATTGATAAGTTACAGCAGCAAATCGACGACCTGGAATATAAGGTCGCTTTTCAAGAAGACACCATCGAGCAGCTCAACCACGCGTTAACCCAGCAGCAGGGGGACATTGAGCGTATGACAGTGCAAATTCAATACTTAGTCAGTAAGTTAAAAAACATAGAGCCGGAAAACATTGCCAGCCAAGCAGAAGAAACCCCGCCACCACACTATTGATACGAAAAAGGCGCCATTCGGCGCCTTTCATTCACCACAGACGGATACCGTCTTAGTGGTCGTGACCACAGCTTTCACCGTCTTGGTGAATATGACCGTGAGACACTTCCTCTTCTGTCGCTTCGCGAACGTCAACCACTTCCACAGAGAAAGACAGGGTTTGACCGGCTAGCATGTGGTTAGCGTCAACTACCACTTCTTCACCATCCACTTCCGTCACTTCAACTGGGATTTGGCCTTGGTCCGTTTCTGCCATAAAGCGCATGCCCACTTCTACTTGGTCTACGCCTTGGAATACGTTAGCTGGTACGCGTTGTACCATAGCTTCTTGGTAATCACCGTAGGCTTCATCTGGGCCTACAGTCACGTCAAAGCTCTCACYTTTTTCGCGGCCTTCCAGCGCGTTCTCAAGACCTACAATCAGGTTACGGTGACCGTGCAGGTATTGGAGAGGCTCTTGTGCTGTTGATTCGTCAACAAGTGCACCATCTTCATTTTTTACTTGGTAAGCCAGGCTGACTACCACATCTTTTGCAATTTTCATGCTCGCTCCGAGACCGGAAGGTAAATGGACTGACGATGATAACGGATCCCCTACTCCGGTTTAAAGATCCCAATGACATTCTCTGCTGACTCGGCACCAGAGTGTGACTGTTGTGCCGAATCAGGCAACCGACTATCATGATAATCGCAGCTGACACACTCTACTTTGTCAATATTATTTTCGCGCCATACTCGTAACGTATCGAGCTGTTGGCACGCCGGGCACGCTGCCCCAGCAATGAAACGTTTTTTCACTTCAACACCTTACTCATCTCGATTCCAACTTTGGTGCCGCTCACTATCACCACGCATTTCTCGGTCAAAAATTTCTTCCAACTCTTTGCGTGCTTCTTTCGCTCGGGAGGCCGTCGCCAAGTCTTCGCTGTGTTGCGGCAAGAGATCTTGCAATACCCGCATATCCAGCTTACGAAATAAAATTTCGGCTCGCTTGGCTTTATACGGATGCATACCCAGTGACTCTAGCGTCTGCCTCCCGAGCTCAAGGGCCCCCAAAAAGGTTTCACGCGAGAATTGATCCACGCCCTGTGCCATCAATTGATAGGCCTCGACACGACTCCGCGCCCGCGCCATTACTTTAAGGTTAGGGAAATGGCGCGCACAAAGATCAACAATCTCCATCACTTCATCAGGCGAGTCGGTACAAATCACAATCGCTTCAGCGGTATGCGCGCCTGCCGCCCGTAATAAACTGAGCTGGGTTGCGTCGCCATAATACACTTCATAGCCAAAACGACGTAGCAGCTTAATTTGCGTCGGATCACGTTCTAATATGGTTACCCCAATTTTATTGGCGAACATCAACCGGCCTACCACCTGACCAAAGCGACCAAAACCGGCAATGATCACGCGCGCATCGGCCTGCTCAAACTGCCCTTGTGGTGGCGCTTCTTCAGGCTCATTAAACGTGCGAGCAAACCAGCGTTGTTGAAGCGTCAGCATTAAAGGCGTGGTCATCATCGACAAGCTCACCACCACCAACAAAAACGCGTTTAACTCTTGGTCAAGTAAGCCCTGGCTACGCGCTGCATTGAAAATAACAAACGCAAACTCTCCCCCTTGGCTGAGTAATACCGCCATTTGACTGCGCGCTTTTGGCACCACCCCAAAGGCACGCGCCAAGCCATAAAGCAGCAAGGTCTTCACCAAGATCAACGCCGCGACCGCTCCCAGTATGGCCAGTGGGTAGTCGAGCAATAGACCGAGATCAACGGTCATTCCCACTGCAATAAAGAACAGCCCAAGCAACAAACCTTTAAAAGGCTCAATCGCGGTTTCTAATTCATGACGGTATTCACTTTCCGCAAGCAATACGCCCGCAAGAAACGCCCCCAGCGCCATCGATAGGCCTAACGCTTGCATCGCCAGGGCAATCCCGATCACCAAGGCCAGCGAGGTCACTGTAAATAGCTCGGTGACGCCGCTCATGGCCACTAAACGAAACAGCGGACGCAGAAGGAAATGACCGCCCACCAGCAAAATACCAATGCCGACAAACATCCATAATACGTCGAGCCAACTGCCAGCACTGCCACCGGCCAACGCTGGGATCACAGCCAGTATCGGGATCACGGCGATATCTTGAAATAATAAAACGGCAAATCCAGATTGTCCGGTTTCGCTGCGCATTAAACGTTGGTCTTCGATGATTTTCATCGCAATCGCGGTAGAAGAAAGCGCCAGCCCCGCCCCGATCACCACGCCTTGTGGCAACGTGAGCCCAGCGAAGATACTTAATGACCCTATCACGATCCCGGTCAGCACCACTTGGCTACCACCAAGGCCGATAATAGGGCGCCACATTTTCAATAGCTTTTTAGGGTTAAGCTCCAAGCCAATCAGAAAAAGCAGCAGCACCACGCCAAATTCGGCAAAATGGAGAATCGCATCCACATCACGGACCAGGCCCAGCCCCCAGGGCCCGATCACTATGCCTGCCAGCAAATAGCCAAGCACCGAGCCCATACCCAAGCGCTGGGCAAGAGGAACCGCAATCACCGCCGCCAATAAAAAAACAAAGGCCACCGATAAGAGGTTGTTATCCATCCTCGCCTCCTTGGTGCGCCAATGGGTCAGCGAGCCAATCGGCATAAATCTCAGCAAACGCTTCGCGATCGGCATCGCCAACGCGGCGCGCCCAGTGCAAGACCAACGGTGGGATCCAATCCATCCGACATAATGAGGCGGTTAACTCAAAAGGCTGCAGTAGCTCGGCCATCGAATATTTGTTGTAACCTTGTTGACTAAACGCTTCGGCCGCTCCCCCGGTGGTCACCACAAAGCGGCAGGTTTTACCGGCCAACGCATCCCCGCCTTGCCCATGTGCAAACCCTTTCCCGAGCACCACATCTATCCACTCTTTCAACAGCGCCGGACAGGAATACATTTGCAGTGGATGCTGAAAGACCAACACATCGGCGTCAGTGACCAACGCGCGCTCATGATGGACGTCCACCACAAAATCCGGGTAGGCGGCGTAAATATCGTGCACGCTGACATGGGCCAGCGGCGTAATGGCCTCAATTAAACGACGATTGGCAACGGATTCATCGGGGTCGGGGTGAGCAAAAATCACCAGTACCTTGGGAAGAGAGGGGCTTTCAGCCTTATCTCGGGGCATAGGCTTCCTTGTCTTATGATTATGGTCAGAACGCAATCTGTTCATTTATTCCGTGTTTTTAACTTTAACACACAAACATGCCCCGTCTGTGTCTGACCAGTGGGATGACGCGGTAGAATTTGGCAATCCCGGTATCAAGCTGGTATAACGACCGCGCGACAATGCGCACCCATCAACCCGAGACAGACTGAGAAATCATGATTCGCTTCTCCGATATTCAACTGCTTCGAGGGGGTAAGCCCCTGCTTGACCACACTTCTGCCACTATCTCACCGGGCGACAAAGTCGGTCTGGTGGGCAAAAATGGCTGTGGCAAATCGAGTCTGTTTGCCTTGCTGCGCCATCAATTATCGTTGGATGCCGGCCATTGTGACTACCCGAGTCAGTGGCAGGTAGCATGGGTGGCGCAAGAAACCCCCGCGCTCGACAAAAGCGCGCTCGAGTACGTGATTGATGGCGACAGCGAATACCGCGCGCTACAGCAAGCCCTACGCGACGCCGAAGCCCGTGATGACGGTAACGCGGTGGCGATGTTACACGATAAATTGGATGCCATTGGTGGTTATACCATTGAAGCGCGTGCGGCCAGCTTATTAGATGGTTTGGGCTTTAGCCAACCACAAATCCACTGGTCACTCACCCAGTTCTCAGGTGGCTGGCGAATGCGGCTGAACTTAGCACAAGCGCTATTATGTCGCTCTGATCTATTGTTGCTCGATGAACCCACTAACCACCTAGATCTCGATGCGGTCATGTGGCTAGAAAAATGGCTACAGCAATATCCAGGTACCTTGGTGTTGATCTCTCACGACCGGGATTTCTTGGATCCTGTTGTCAATCGCATCATTCACATCGAGCATCAACAGCTCAATGAATACACGGGTAATTATTCCGACTTTGAGCAAATGCGCGCGCAAAAATTGGCCCAACAACAGGCGCAGTACGAAAAGCAACAAAAGCAAATTGCCCACATGCAATCGTATATCGATCGCTTTCGTTACAAAGCCACCAAGGCCCGCCAAGCGCAAAGCCGGATCAAAGCCCTTGAGCGGATGGAGAAGGTATTGCCCGCGCAATACGATAACCCGTTTAGTTTTACCTTCTTCACGCCGGACGCCTTACCCACCCCCATTTTAATGATGGACAAAGTGGCGGCGGGTTATGATAAGACACCTATTATTGAAAACATTCGCCTTAACCTGGTACCGGGGGCACGCATTGGCTTGCTGGGGCGCAATGGGGCGGGTAAGTCGACCCTGATTAAACTCCTCGCGGGCAGCTTACCCGCCATGGCCGGTGAATTAACCTATTCACAAGGGGTGAAAATTGGCTACTTTGCCCAACACCAACTCGATACGTTGCGCATCGACGATACGCCACTTCAGCACCTAAACCGGTTAGCCCCCACCACCGCTGAGCAAACCTTACGTGATTTTCTCGGCCGGTTTGGCTTTCAAGGCGACAAGGCGCTCGAGCCCATCGGGCCCTTCTCTGGAGGCGAAAAAGCCCGCTTGGTGCTCGCCTTATTGGTATGGCAAAAACCGAACTTACTGTTACTCGATGAGCCAACCAACCATCTGGACTTGGATATGCGCCAAGCGCTGACACTCGCCTTGCAGTCTTACGAGGGTGCGATGGTGATTGTCAGTCACGATCGCTTCTTGCTGCGCGCCACCACCGATGACTTGTATTTGGTCGACAATGGCGCAGTGCTACCCTTTGATGGAGACTTGAACGATTATCACCGTTGGCTGACCGATCAACAGCGCGCTGATCGCGCTGAGAGCAAAAAACAAGCGGCCGCGGAGAAAACGGCGCCGCAACAAACACAGGTGGATCGTAAAGCACAAAAACGCCGCGATGCCGAGTTACGTAAGCAAACCGCGCCTTTGCGGAAAAAAATTGACAATCTCGACACACAGATAGAACAACTCTCTGCCATTATCTCTGACGCAGAAAATCAGTTGGCGGACCCCGAGATTTACCACAGTGATAATAAGGCGCGGCTCACGGCGCAATTGCAACGTCAAGCGGATGCTAAATCGACGCTCGAAGAGGTGGAACAAGAATGGATGGAGCGACAAGAAGAGCTGGAAGCCCTGGAGGCGACATTCAATCAGGACTAACCCCTGGGATGGCGAATCCCGCCGACCTGTGGCAGTTTTGTTTACATCATTATGGCAAGCCCGAGGTAAAGCAAGCTTGCCTCAGGCTGCAAGACGAGCACCAAGGCAACGTGAATCTTGCCTTGTTACTCGCCTGGATTGAACAACACGGCTATGGGCTTGCGCCCGAGAGCCTCACACAACTGAAGCATGCGTTAAGCCGCTCTGAGCATTTGCTTATTGCCTATCGTCACCTTCGGCGAGAGTTGAAGCCGCGGGTCGGCAGTGGGCAGTACAAAAAAATGCTCAACTTTGAGCTCAGTTTAGAAAAATTCCAACAGCAAGATTTAGTCGATGCCCTCAATCGTCAAACCTGGCTCACGGACACCGCCTCTCCTCTCGCCTACTATTGCCGTCAGCTGTCACCATCAGCACGCAACCTATATACATCACTGAAGGTGACGCCCGCCGAGGAAGAGGGAAGCAACCATGATGACACCGTTTAAACCCATTCCCAGCGCGCGGAACGCGCACTTACAAACCTTGTTGCCTCGCTTTTTGCGTCGAGCCCCGCTTTTCACCCCTCGCTGGCAGCAATTTGATCTGCCTGATGGCGATTTTGTCGATCTGGCATGGACACATCAGCCGCAGCCTGGACAGCCGATTGTTGTTTTATTCCATGGCTTAGCAGGCAGTTTCGACAGCCCCTATGCCAACGGCTTGCTCGCGGCCTTCCAACGCCAAGGTTGGTGCGGCGTGGTGATGCACTTTCGCAGCTGCAGTGGCCGCCTTAATCGTGCCGCGCGAACCTATCACTCGGGAGAAACCCAGGACGCGCGTGCCTTCTTCACCCATTTACGTCAAACCTATCCAAAGAGTCAAATTGGCGCAGTCGGGGTCTCTTTGGGGGGGAACATGCTGGTGCGTTACCTGGCGGACTATCACGATGATCCCATCGTGGCCTGTGGTTGCGCCGTGTCGCCGCCACTTGACCTTGCCGCTTGCTCGATGCGTATCCAACAAGGCTTTTCCCGTATTTATCAAGCCTATTTGTTGCGCTCGATGCGCCAAACCCTAGCGGAAAAACTCACACGTCATCAGCAAGTGGGCCGATGGCACGCGGGGGAGCGCCCGACGATAAAAACCTTGTTCGAGTTTGACCAAACCGTGACTGCCCCGCTTCATGGCTTTGACGATGCGCACCATTATTATCACGCCTGTAGCGGCCTTTCCGTGCTTAATACCATTAAGACACCGTTGGCCATCATTCATGCCAAAGACGATCCTTTTATGACCGACGCGGTGATCCCAACCTCCCCATTACCCGCGAACATTGACTATCAACTCACTGAGCATGGCGGCCATGTTGGCTTTGTCGCCGGTAGTTGGCGCCAACCTCAGTTTTGGCTTGAGCAAGCGGTGCCTGGCTGGCTCGCCGCTTATTTGCCGCATGAGTCACTGAGTAAGTCGGCGCGTTAGCACCGTCAAAGGAAGCAAAGAGAACCACTGCATTGACTGGTATGATCGGGTAAAATGCGAGCTAATTCACAACATTCACATCAGGCATCCGAGGATGCCATCCTGAGATCACTAAAAGGTGATGTAGTATGATGGTTCCATGGCAGTCGATTCCTGACGAGACGCTGACAGCGTTAATCGAGCACTTTGTGTTACGGGAAGGAACCGATTATGGTGAGCAAGAAGTCAGCTTTGCACAAAAAGTGGATGATGTTCGCCAACAATTGCAATCCGGGGACGCCGTGATTGTATATTCCGAGTTGCACGAGACAGTGGATATTCGTCGTAAAACAGCACTCGGCTCTTAGCATCGCAGTACACGCCGTATCGCGATACAAATTCAGACTGAATGACAGGGCGCGTCATGTCGGCTAAACATCCTATTATTGCGGTCACCGGCTCATCAGGAGCCGGTACCACCACCACCTCGGAAGCCTTCCGAAAGATGTTCCAGATGATGAACATCAAAGCGGCCTGGCTAGAAGGGGATAGCTTTCATCGCTTTACCCGTCCTGAAATGGACGTCGAGATCCGTAAAGCACGTGAACAAGGCAAACATATCAGCTACTTTGGCCCCACGGCCAACGATTTCCCGCGGCTAGAGCAGTTTTTCCGTGAGTATGGTGAGCAAGGCACCGGGAAATATCGCCGCTATTTACATACCTTTGATGAAGCGGTGCCCTATAACCAAATGCCTGGCACCTTCACGCCATGGCAAGACTTAGCCGACAATACCAATGTATTGTTTTACGAGGGACTGCACGGCGGAGTGGTCGATGGTGATGTCAATGTTGCACAGCATGTCGATCTCTTGATTGGAATGGTGCCGATCGTCAACCTAGAGTGGATTCAAAAATTTGTCCGCGATACGCGCGATAGAGGCCACTCTCGTGAGGCGGTGACCGACTCGATTGTGCGCTCAATGGATGATTACCTGCACTACATCACCCCGCAGTTTTCTCGCACCCATATCAACTTTCAACGCGTGCCGACGGTAGATACCTCAAACCCATTAAATGCCAAAGGTATCCCGTCTTTGGATGAAAGTTTTGTGGTGATCCGCTTTCGTGGAATGAAAAACGTCGACTTCCCTTATCTGTTGCAAATGATCACCGGGTCGTTTATGTCACGGCATAACACCTTAGTGGTACCGGGAGGAAAAATGGGCTTTGCGATGGAATTGATCATCCGTCCATTGATCCAACAATTGATAGAAAAAGGCAAGATTGGCTAAGGCGTAGCGCATCCATGATGTATTACTTCTCAAGCCGTGATCTTAGCCACGTTTTTGCCAGATTTTTAGGCGGTTGGCCTAGATCAAAATCAAGAAATCACCAACAAAAAAAGATACACTCTTGTTAACATACAGTGAGCTTGTAGCCCGCGTTCAGACTTCGTATTCTGTGCAATGATCTGATGGGTTACCCCTCAGACAAAGATAGGACGTTGTTGCCGGGCAACACATGCAGAGGAAATAAGTTATATGGTTCCAGGAAAACCTCAAACAGACCCTACACTCGAGTGGTTCCTTTCACATTGTCATATTCATAAGTATCCGTCTAAAAGCACGCTTATCCATGCAGGTGAGAAGGCGGAGACCTTGTATTACATCGTGAAAGGGTCTGTGGCCGTACTGATCAAAGATGAAGAAGGCAAGGAAATGATCCTGTCTTACCTTAACCAAGGTGACTTCATTGGTGAGCTCGGACTTTTCGAAGAAGACCAAGAGCGCACTGCTTGGGTGCGCGCTAAATCACCGTGTGAAGTGGCAGAGATTTCATTTAAGAAGTTCCGCCAGCTCATTCAAGTGAATCCTGACATCTTAATGCGCCTGTCTTCACAAATGGCGCGTCGTTTGCAGGTAACGAGCCAAAAGGTCGGGGATCTCGCCTTCCTGGACGTCACAGGCCGCATCGCGCAAACCTTGTTGAACTTGGCTAAACAGCCGGATGCCATGACACACCCTGACGGTATGCAAATTAAGATCACTCGTCAGGAAATTGGCCAAATCGTCGGCTGTTCGCGTGAAACCGTGGGACGTATCCTCAAAATGCTGGAAGAGCAAAACCTCATTTCCGCACACGGTAAAACCATCGTGGTATACGGCACACGCTAATTGCGCCGCTCTCTGTATCACCAACCGACGCCCTGGCGTCGGTTTTTTTATCTCCGCTTTCTGGCAAGCGTCTGGATAACTTCTACACTCAAAACGATATGGTTAACATAAAACTAACAAGGTATCGTTTATGAAAAAACTCATGGTTTCTCTCACCGCCTTGGCGCTCTCTGTGCTTTCAGCCCATGCCGTGTCCAATACCACAATTGTGCACCCCGAGCCACGCGCTGGGTCGGCGCTTGATCTCTATGCCATTGAGCTGATTGAGTTTCTTGCCGAAAAATCAGGAGAGCCTGTCACCTTGCAAGCTTTTGACGGCCAAATTGGCTCTCAGTCTCGTAAGGTGGAAATGCTCAAGCAAGGCAAGCTCACTATCGACTGGCTGGGTGCCGACCGCACGCTGGAATCTGAACTGATCCCCATTCGCTATCCCGTGTTTCGTGGTCTACTCGGCCATCGCCTGTTTATTACCAACCAAACCACAGAGCCCCAACTCGCTCAGATAAGTAGCGCGGGTGATTTGCAGTCTCTTACCATGATTCAGGGACAGGGCTGGGCCGACGTCAAGGTGCTCAACTCAGCGGGATTTCGCGTACGCGAAATATCGAGCTTTGAAAATATTTTCAAAGTGGTTGATACAGGTCGTGCTGATCTCTTCCCGCGTGCCTTGATTGAGCCTTTTAGTGAATTAGCCGAGCGGCCACAATACGGTAATCTGTTAGTTGACCCGCACCTGATGCTGATCTATCGCTTCCCGATGTTCCTGTTTGTGTCTCCGCAACATGCTGACGTCGCCGACATGTTGAATGGTGCTTTTGAAGCGGCATACCAAGACGGATCATTTATTGAGTTTTTCAACAACGCTCCGCTGGTCAAAGAAACGTTTGAAAAAGCCAACATTGATGAACGCACCGTGATCCGGGTCGATAACCCGCATTTAAGCAACGAAACACAAGCGATTCCAGACACGTATTGGCTCGATATCGAGGCTGAATAGACGATAAAAAAGGGAGCATAGCATACGCTCCCTTTTCCCTATGATGTCGATTAAGCGATGTGTGGCGCACTAATGGGTGCTTTCAAAGATTTTGTCTGCCGAGGCAGCCACAAAACCTTGGTAAAGCTCACCATTGGGCAGAACATAACGCTTAGCAAACTCATAAAAACCACCCGGGATGGTTTGCGTGTCATCAGAAAAAGCAACTGGCACGCGATCCGCCATGGTGGAGGATTGCTCCAGATACACCGACGCGTCACCTTTGACTTCCCCGCCTGACTCGTTAATCGCAAAGCCATTGTCGCGCAATTGGTTATTCACCGAGAGGCAATCATCATGCGCATTCAGCTGATTCACACTCACGGTAAAATGGTTGGCACCATAACCGTGTGCCGCCACCCAAGACGCATATTCACTCTCTTCGGCAAGTGTTTGATAGGTTGCCCAGTCAAGATCCCACAAGCGACCCTGATGGAGAAAGTCACTGCCTGTGAGTGACGACGCATCAACTTGTGCCACCAGCTTCTCAACAATCGCCTGAAGCGCGGGCGAGCATTGCTCGACCATCAACTCACTAATAAAGACTTTTGGCATCAGAGGATCGGGGTGCTCAAAATGGCAGGCGTTGAGCTTTTTCGCTTCAAAGGTATAGTCCCCTTTTTGCTGATAGCCTAACGCCAGGAAGGGGCGCGCCAATACCTCAAGCCCAACCTTGGGTAATCCAAATGTCCGCAAGGCAATATGATYATTGATCAAAGGCTGCCCTTCTTCTAACAAGGCATGCACCTTGTGTGCTGATGGGCACAGGCGGTTGATGTAGTCCTGCCACAGTTTGTCGAATAACGCTTGGCCACTGTCCATGTTGCTCTCCTTAGTCCTGTTGCGTCGGTATACCGGGGGCGAACGTCTCGGGCAGCACTACCTGCTGGCCCTCCATGGAGGCCATGGGATAAGCACAATAGTCTGCCGCATAATACGCGCTAGGGCGTAAGTTCCCCGACGCGCCTGGCCCACCAAAGGGTGCATCGCCACTGGCTCCGGTCAATTGACGGTTGCGGTTAACAATCCCGGCACGAATATGGTYAAGGAAATATTGCCATTCCCCATCGTCTTCACTGATGAGCCCAGCAGACAACCCATAACGGGTGTCATTGGCTTTGGTCACCGCATCGACCATATTCTGATAGCGCTGCACTTGCAGCAGCGGACCAAAATACTCTTCATCCGGCAAGTCTTGGATACCACWGACATCCAAGATCCCTGGCGAGATCACCGCATCATGCTGATGTTCACACTCAATCACCGGCTTCGCGCCGAGGTCGACCAACTTTTGCTGTGTGGCCAAAATACCTTCCGCCGCTGCCACTGAGATCTGTGCGCCCATAAACGGGGCCGGATCATCAAACTGGCCGCCCACTCGCACGGTTTTTGTCCATTGTGCTAGGCGCGTTAAGATCTTGTCACCCACTTCTCCCTCAGGCAGCAGCAGGCGGCGTGCACAGGTGCAACGTTGCCCCGCACTGAGATACGCGGACTGAATGATGGCATAGACGGTGGCGTCTAAATCACCAAACTGATCACTGACCACTAGGGGATTATTTCCCCCCATTTCTAGCGCCAACATCTTATCGGGCTGACCGGCGAACTGGCGATGGAGGATATGGCCGGTATTGGCGCTACCGGTAAACAACAAACCATCAATGCCTCGGGCTTGCGCCAGTGCCTCACCGGTATGACGGCCACCTTGCACCAAATTGATAAGGCCATGCGGCAGCCCCGCCTCTACCCAATATTCCAGCGTTTTCTCCGCCACTTTTGGCGTTAGCTCTGAGGGTTTAAACACCACACTATTACCGGCCAGTAATGCGGGAACAATGTGGCCATTGGGCAGATGACCCGGGAAGTTGTACGGACCAAAAACCGCCATCACACCTAACGGACGGTGACGCAACACAGYTTGCGTGCCATTGACGTCCTTCTCGCGGGATCCTGTTCTCTCGTGGTAAGCGCGCAATGAAATCGCCACTTTGCCTACCATGGCACCGACTTCGGTTTTGGTTTCCCAGAACGGTTTGCCCGTCTCTTCAGCAATAGTGCGCGCTAAATCATCGGTATTCGCTTTTACTATCTCGGCAAAGCGTTCAACCAGCGCTTGGCGCTCGGCAAAGTCGGTATTTCGCCAACGGAGGAAGGCCTCACGAGCGGCACTCACCGCTTGTTCAACCTGAGGGCGCGTCGCTTCTTCACCTTGCCAAATACATTGACTATCAAAGGGATTTTGCGAGGTCATTACCTCACCCTCGCCTTTGACCCATTCACCGTTAATCAGATGGCCTGCTGATTGCGTTGTCATCTTATCCCTCCATGGCAATCAAACGCAGCTGATCGCCTTCTTTTACATTCAATGCGTCTGCTACCGCGGGGCTAATCACTACCTGATTGGTTTCATGATCGACCGCCGCTTTCGCCGCCGTGGCGCGGAAACCGGCAAACTCCGTGTTCGATATTAAATAGTCCTGCGCGCTGCTGTGCTCTCTGACGCTTGCCGAGGCGTTGAAAGAATGACGCACGGATTCGATATTGTGACGTAAGCATTCTACCGTGGGGCCGGCATCAAAGATGTCGACATAACCTCGGCACGAAAAGCCCTCTTTTTCCAACAAACGCAGTGCTGGACGGGTATTTGGATGCACTTGCCCAATGACAGCACGTGCTTCTTCACTGAGTAAGCTCACGTAAATCGGTAATTTTGGCATCAAGTCGGCAATAAAGCCCTTGGCCCCAATCCCGGTGAGGTAGTCGGCCAACGTGAAGTCAATGTTGAAGAAGTTATCCTTCAACCATTGCCAAAACGGCGAGTTGCCGTCGTCATCCGACACGCCACGCATTTCTGCAAACACCACGTCTGCGAAACGCTCGGGAAATTGTGCCAACATCAAGAACCGACACTTAGATAAAAGCTTGCCGTTTAGGCCGCCACGAAACTCAGGGCGCATAAATAAGGTGCAGATCTCTGTGGTGCCGGTGTAGTTGTTGCCAAACGTCAGCACTTCCACAATGTTGTGCACATTCAATTTACGCGACGAGTGCACCACCTTAGTCAGGTGGTAACTGTAAAATGGATTGTCGAGACCAATCGCGGCTTCGATACCTGTTGTTCCCGCAATTTCGCCGGTTTCTAAATCTTCAGCGACCATTAAATACCCTTCCGGGCCAGGTTCAGTCACCTTTTTGGCAAAACTTTCTAACGAATTATCAATTCGCCCTTGGAGCAAATCGGCATCTACCGGCAACGAGGTAAACCCGTGGCCGGACGCTTCCGCACACAACATCAGTGCATCAAAATCTGATGCACGGATAGGCCGAATAACTAACATCTCAAATCCCTCCGAGTGTATGAGGTCGCTTATCCTGCAACAACCTTCGCAATCGCGCGCTCCAGGCGTGCCATCCCTTCTTCAATATCGGCTTTGGTAATCACCAATGAGGGAGTAAACCGCACCACATTTGGGCCGGCGACTAATACCAACAGGCCTTCTTCACCCGCGGCAACCAGAATATCACGTGCACGGCCTTCCCAGTCTTGGTTCAGTGCCGCACCGAGTAGCAAGCCTTTGCCACGGACTTCACTGAAAATGCCGTACTTATCGTTAATCGCTTCTAAACCATCACGGAACCATTGCTCGCGCTCCATCACACCGTCTAAGACGTCAGGCTTGGTCACTTCATTGACCACCGCTTCTGCCACCGCACACGCCAATGGATTACCGCCATAGGTGGAGCCATGAACACCCGGCTTCATATGTGCCGCGAGACGTTCGGTGGTAAGCATGGCACCAATGGGGATACCGCCACCCAATGATTTAGCCGTCGCCAGAATGTCTGGCTCGACCCCTGATTCTTGATAGGCATAGAAGGTACCAGTACGGCCATTGCCAGTTTGCACTTCGTCAAATATCAGCAACGCATTGTGCTTATCACACAGCTCGCGCACGGCCTGCAAAAAGCCTGGCTCTGGCGGCACGATCCCACCTTCACCTTGCAATGGCTCCATCATCACCGCACAGGTGCGATCGGAAATATGGTCAGCCAATGCGGCAATATCGTTGTAAGGAAGGTGGGTAACATCGCCAGGCTTTGGACCAAAACCGTCAGAGTAGGCAGGCTGACCGCCCACTGTCACGGTAAAGAAGGTGCGACCGTGGAAACCTTTGGTGAACGCGATAATTTCACTTTTGTGCTCGCCGTGCTCCTCTTTTGCCCAGCGGCGCGCCAGTTTAAGCGCTGCTTCGTTGGCTTCGGCGCCTGAGTTCGCGTAAAACACGCGGTCGGCAAAGGAAAGCTCGGTGAGGCGTTTGGCGAGGCGCAACGCGGGCGCATTGGTCATCACATTGCTCAAGTGCCACAGCTTTTGCGCTTGCTCAGTCAGTGCATCCACCATGACCGGATGACAATGACCTAAACAGCTCACCGCGATACCACCGGCAAAATCGATATACTCTCGACCTTCCTGATCCCAGATACGCGACCCTTTACCATGATCCGGGATCATCGGCATTGGGTTGTAACATGGCACCATGACTTCGTCGAAGAGTTTACGTTCTACTTTGTGCTCCATTGTCATCACTCAATCCTTCTGTGTTTTATCTATGACGCATAGTATTTACATTATTTTAACTGCAGCAATAGCAGATTATGTTTTGTTTTCAGCAGGGTAACCGAACTCATGCAGTTTACAGAGATAGTTATGCATAAACTGTGAGCAGGGAGAAGCGCAGAGCAAGCAAGGCTATGATGCCAAATAGGCAAGACTGAAGGGAGAGAATACCCAGGCTGCATAAGGTTGCAGCCATTGATAAGGCAGTCAAAAATCGCGAAATGTAAAATTAGTGATAAAGATCGCGATTTAGTGCAATACTGTGTAATAGCGCACGACTGAGATGGCCCCAAGTCATGGCGCTTAAAACGGTCGTGACCTTTAGTTGACGGGGTTATTGTTGGAGAAAGTTGGCCAGTAACGCATGCCCCTCTTGGGTGAGAATGCTTTCTGGATGAAATTGTACCCCTTCCACCGCCAGCTCTCGGTGTTTTAACCCCATGATGATTTCGCGCCCATCCGCCTCCGTGGTGGTCGCTGTTACCATCAAACAAGCAGGTAAGCTGTGTGGATCCACCACTAAGGAGTGATATCGCGTGACAGTAAGCGGGCTTGGCAAATGCGCAAAGATACCTTGTTCTTTGTGGTCGACGGGCGATGTTTTACCATGCATCACTGCCTTCGCGCGTATCACCTTAGCACCAAATACTTGCGCCAGGGCTTGGTAGCCTAGACAAACACCTAAAAGGGGAACCTTTCCCGCAAAGTGCTCAATCACCGCCAGCGAGATCCCCGCCTCATCGGGGGTACAAGGGCCTGGCGAGACCACGATATGCGTGGGCGCCATCGCCTCTATCTCCGCCAAGCTAATCGCATCATTGCGTTTGACGCAAACAGACGCGCCCAATTCACAAAAGTATTGATACAAGTTATAGGTGAAAGAATCGTAGTTATCGATGATAAGAAGCACTGTGCTCGGCCATGCGATTGAAAACCGGCATGATGCTAACACAGTGCTTATAGAGCGTCATCCTAGCGTGAACCTGGGACGATGCTTATTGGTTAACGGTTTAACTGACAGCGAAAGCCAGTGTATGTCMCTGTCATCGGCGTATCGGCAGGCGCACGACCACAATAGACAGGGAACAGCCCCAAGGCTTTTACCGACACCGCGATACGATCATCTGCGGTTAACTCCAAGGATTGAACCAAAGGACTGGCTTGGTTGAACGTGCGCGTCGCGCGCCATTTCATCCACGCATGAGCCGGGCTTTTTTGCCCATTAAGCAGCGGTACAATGGGTAAAATGCTGCGATTGTTCACGGTCACAGAAACAGGCACCACAGGCTCTGGGTAGTCAAGCGAGATCAAGACAGGGTCGTGATCAGAGGATGAGAACACATTGTCCGATTTCACCAAATCGCCGGTATATTTGCGGCTATATTCAAACAGCGTGCTTTCTACCGAGTTAATGTGCCACTCTTCCACGCCAACCACTTTGCTCGCCAAGCTGGCATTGGCCAAAGCATGATCCAAGGCACCCAGCTCACCCGAGAACGAATATGAATAGGCTTTGTCCCCTAGCCAGTCGGTGGCCAAATTGGTATACCCCAATCCCTCTTCCACCGGTTGGCCGGTTGCATGCATAGGCACACCACGAATTTCGGTGCCCGCAGCGGTGAGAATGTCGCGCTGCCCCTCGCGGCGCTGATAGTCCGTCAGCACACGAACAGGATCTTCTTTGGCGTACGCATTTAGGTCACCCAAGATCAGGACATCGCCATCCACGGTGTCTAATCGCTCACCTAATGCTACCGCCGCCGAGACGCGGAACTCATTGCAACGCCCCTGCAGATCAGCCGTTTCACTATCAAACTCGCCGGCAATCCAATCTTCATAACAGCCCGAGCCCTTTGATTTAAAATGATTCACCACCACACTCAGAGGTTGATCATTGACCATAAAGCGTTGGATCAAGCTATCACGCTGGTATTTGTCGAGTGTCTTGGTTTCTCCGTCTGGGCTTTCGCCACTGATATGCTGTTCCGGCATTGGGATAGCCTGAGCATCACCTGCTAATGCGACTGTCGCCGGACGATAAATCATGCCTACCATGATGGCATCAGAGCCAAAGTAAGCGCCTTGGGTTTTCTCCGCCTCACTCGGCTCAACAAATTGGTAGTGATCACGGGGATCTGCAAACTGGGCGTTAAGTTGAGTCACCAGATCATCGATGGCACTACCCGCTGCAAATCCGTTATTTTCAATCTCCATCAGCCCAATGATATCAGCATCCATTGCCGTCAACGCGTTAACGATTTTCGCGCGTTGCAGTTCAAACTCAGCCGCCGTTTTTGCCCCGCGATTACAGCCGCGGTTTGCATCGGCATCCGCCTGATCCTCGCAAGTGACATTGAGTGGGCCACCGACTGCACTGGCGCTAGTAAAGTAGTTAAGCACATTAAAGCTCGCGACCTTAATATCTGTGCCTGGTACCGTTTTAGGCGCCGCTTGACGGTCATTGCGATGCACAATATCCCCAGCGGTGATGGTGTTAGTCGCCACCAGACGATACTGGCTGTAGCTATAGCCCAGCACACCACTTAACCGTTCGATGCGATCGCCAATCCGCAAATAGCCTTGCTCGGCATCGAGGCCAGGGAAGTACGGGATCTCGCCATCTTTCGCTTTTTTATCGGTTTCAATATAAAGCTGGTTTTGGGCATTTTTCTCTGCCAGCGCCTCAGCACCTGGTGTTAACGCTGGATGCCATTGTGTCGGTTTATACAAAGGGGCCTGATGCGATAACACCATGTTGTTACGGAACGCATCGTAATCAAAACCGAAATTACGGGTGATCACTAATTCACTGTCAGCGTCCATGGTCACCTTCATGCCTTCATAGCGCTCCAGTGCCTGATCGAGGGTTTCCTCGGCCCCTACACGGATAGCAGTGGGTAGCACGTCACCTTGGTAAGCCCCCTTTGCTACCTGCCCGTCCGTGACACCTAGCTGGGTATGGCCGTAGTACTCTTTAATTTTCCCGCTGGCACAAAGCGTATCACCGGGCACCAAGTCTAAGTCTTGCGCGTCACGCAAATAGACAAACAATCCGTCGGACGTTGCCGGGTTACCATCGCCTTGCGGATCTTGAATCCAGACCCCTTTGTATAGGCCTTGGGTGATCGCCGTCACCACCCCTTGTACGGCATAGGTTTTGTCTGAGCTATATTGGCCATCTGGGACGAGCGGGCTCCGTGCACCATCACCTTGAATGGCATAAATGGGGGTCGGGGTGGTCACCCCACATTGGTAGTTCTCGGTAAGTGGCGCTTTTGCCGCCGCGGGCAGTGCAATCCCCGCCATTACCAGCGCAAGCGGTGACCACATCATTGGCTTTTTCATACCTGTTCCTTCACGTAATTGAGTGTTTACTCGAAAATCGAGTGTATTATTCATGATAGGTACAGGATATGACGTGATATGAATCGCACCGGAATCAGCGATTATTGATGAAGTAATTAGAAGTGAGAAGCTGGTTCAGTTATGTTAAAAAAAAGCAGCGAGCTTTCACCCGCTGCTTTTGCCATCGTTTAGTGACGTGCTATACGCGAGGAACAAAGCCCACTGCATCATAGACTTTGCACAATGTCTCTTGCGCGCGCGCCGAGGCATGAGCAGCCCCTTTTTGCATCACACTATCAAGCAATGCGCGATCGGCACGGTACTCGTGATAACGCGCTTGCAACGGCTCAAGCATAGCGACCACCGCGTCTGCGGTATCCTTTTTCAAATGCCCGTACATCTTGCCCTCGTAGGCTTGCTCGAGCGCGTCAATCGACTCACCCGTGGCGCCCGACAATAATCCAAGCAGATTAGACACCCCTGGCTTTTGCGCAATATCGAAACGCACCCGTGGTGGCTCTTCGGAGTCAGTCACCGCACGTTTAATTTTTTTCGCGATCACTTTAGGGTCTTCCAGCAAACCAATCACATTGTTGCGATTATCGTCCGATTTAGACATTTTTTTGGTCGGATCTTGCAGGCTCATGACCCGGGCATTGACGTCGGGTGTATACGGCTCTGGGAGCACAAATACATCGCCATAACGATTGTTAAAGCGAGTCGCCACATCACGCGCCAACTCCAGGTGTTGCTTTTGGTCATGACCAACGGGCACCTGGTTGGTTTGATACAAAAGAATGTCTGCCGCCATCAATACCGGATAACTAAATAATCCCGCGTTAATGTTCTCAGCATGGCGCTGCGACTTATCTTTGAACTGGGTCATCCGGTTTAGCTCACCCATTTGGGTGTAACAGTTAAGGACCCAGCTCAGTTGCGCGTGCTCAGGCACGTGTGACTGCACAAACAGGTTACTTTTTTCTGGGCTCACCCCCACCGCCAAGCAAAGGGCTAAGGCATCAAGCGTGGCTTCGCGTAACGCGTCAGCATCCTGGTGGACGGTGATCGCATGTAAATCCACCACGCAATATTGGCAGTCATAATCATCTTGCATCTGTTCCCACTGACGCAACGCGCCCAGATAGTTACCAATACTTAGCTCGCCAGAGGGTTGCACACCACTCAATACAATGGGTTTTGAAGGTTGACTCATGATGATTTGATTCCTTTACATATTGCCCGTGGGGGCGGTCTTAATTTACTTATTAAACGCGTTATACGGAGTGGTTAGCAACCACAGAACCTAACTCACTAAACTGATCCAAGATATAGGTAGGTCGGCTGTCACTGATAGGCTCGCCATAGTTGTAGCCATAGGTCAGGCCAACGGAGGCGAATCCGGCATTCTGGGCCGCTAAAATATCATTTTTTGAATCACCGACCATCAACATCTGGGCATTGGTTAATCCGTGCTTGTCGCGAAGCAGGTGTAGGCCTTCAGGATCAGGCTTGCTGGTCGATAAACTATCGCCGCCGATCACATCGGTAAATAATTCGGCCAGGCCTAAATCCGCTAAAATGGCCGGCACAAAGGCGTAGGGCTTATTGGTGACCACCCCCAGTTGATAACCTTGCTGGTGTAAGTGGTTCAAGGTGTCTTTCACCCCAGGGTACAACACCGTCTTTTCGTGCCCATTGTTTTCATAGTGGAAATTGAAGCGCTCTCTGGCTTGTGCCACCAAGGCTGGGTCTAAATCGGGATCGTGCGCGTGGGCGCGCGACAAGGCGCGACGGATCATGATATCGGCACCGTTGCCAATCCAGCCGGTCACCTCGGCCACGCTCACTGTGGATCGGTCCAAATCCGCCAGCATCATCTGTAGCGCTTGGGTCAAATCTGGCACGCTATCAACTAAGGTGCCATCTAAATCAAATGCAATATAACGCAGGCTCATACGACTTCATTACCTTTCTACTTTTGCCAGTTCGGCACGCATTTCATCAATGGCAGCCTTGTAATCCGGCTGACCAAAAATGGCGGAGCCCGCCACAAACATATCTGCGCCGGCCTCAGCAACATCCGCGATGTTGTTCGCTTTCACCCCACCATCGATTTCGAGACGGATGTCTCGACCGCTGGCATCAATACGCTCACGCACTGCCCGCAGTTTATCAAGCGTGGTAGGAATAAATGACTGACCGCCGAACCCCGGGTTGACCGACATCAGCAAGATCATATCCAACTTATCCATCACATAGTCAAGATGGTGCAAGGGGGTGGCCGGGTTAAAGACCAGACCCGCTTTCATGTCATGCTCTTTGATCAGTTGTAACGTGCGATCGATATGCTCGCTGGCCTCGGCATGAAACGTCACCATACTCGCGCCAGCTTTGGCAAAATCCGGAATAATCCTGTCGACGGGTTTAACCATCAAGTGGACATCAATGGGGGCGGTAATGCCATAGTCACGTAACGCCTGACAAACCGGGGCACCAAAGGTGAGGTTGGGGACATAATGATTATCCATCACATCAAAATGGACCACGTCCGCCCCCGCGGCGAGCACCTTGTCCACTTCTTCACCCAGTCGCGCAAAATCAGCAGACAAAATCGATGGCGCGATCAAAAAATCCTTCATAGCACGGTCGCCTCAATTACCAAAAAGTTGCCGCAATTCTACCCGATATTGGCCGTGAAGTCTTACCCGTTCGCGGTTTTCTCATCGCTGACACTGACAAGTTATCGTCGCTTGACTAGAGTAAACAGAGGCGCCAAAAAAGGAGGCATCATGGATAAAAAACCTAGGCTCATTGACGTTATGAAAAGCGTCATCGCGGCATTATTTGGCGTCCAATCGCAACAAAATCGCGAGCGAGATTTTGGCCATGATTCGCCGGCGGCGTATATCATCACCGGTGTGGTGATGATTGGGATCTTTGTCGCCGCTTTGCTGGCGTTAGTCAGTGTGTTGGCCTAACGGTCGGGATGGAGGGAAACGTTACTGCTTAGAAGATGGCGGAGCGAACAGTGCCAGCAACTCATCCACTTTATTGCGACCTTGGCCATTACGGCTGATGGTGCGTTTCACTTTCACGACATTAAACGACGCGCCACGGTATAGGCGGCGGGTGTAAGGCGTATCATGATTAGAGATAAGAACCGGGACCCCTTGGCTGACAGAGGCCTGCTCAGCCTGTTCGGCCAGTAAGGCTTGATCGTCCAGCGTAAAGCCATTGGTGGCGTAGGTGGTAAAGTTTGCCGTGGCGGTGAGCGGCGCATACGGCGGATCACAGTAAATCACGTCGCCTTTGCTTGCTCGGGCAAAGCTTTCCGCGTACCCCTCACACACGAACTCTGCCCGTTGCGCTTTTTCGGCAAAAACCGCCAGTTCTTTTTCCGGAAAGTAAGGTTTTTTGTAGGAGCCAAAGGGGACATTAAAGCCACCCTTTTTATTGTAGCGACACAAGCCATTGAAGCCGTGACGATTCATATAAAGGAAAAACAGCGAACGTAAGTAGGGATCCGTGGTGAGATTAAACTCGCGGCGCACATCCAAATAACGCTCTTTTTGGTTGTACTCTTGGCAGAAAAACGCGCGCGCATCCGTCACAAACCGCGATGGCGTTTGTTTTATAATGTTGTACAAGTTGATCAGATCAGGATTGATGTCCGCCAAGATATAG